>JAWXTV010000001.1:0-55025 GCA_044433245.1 Psittacicella sp.
TTTAAAATAAACTTTCTATACAATATAAAATAAATTAAATTATCTATTTTTTATTTTTAAAAAAAATCTAATTAAAAATTAACTTCATTCTTTAATTTTTATGATTGGATTATATTAAATAATTTTTCTTATTTTTATAATAAATAAAAAATAAAATAAAAAATTAAAAGTAAATTAAATAATTATGTTATATTCTGAAAAATACACTACTATCATTGTAGGTGGCGGCCATGCTGGAGTTGAGGCGGCGCTTGCTTCAGCGCGAATGGGTATAAAAACCTTATTAATTACAAATAATATAGATTCTTTAGGTCAGATGTCTTGTAATCCAGCTATTGGCGGAATAGGTAAAGGTCATTTAGTTAGAGAGATTGATGCTTTAGGCGGTATTATGGGAAAGGCTGCTGATCATTGTGGTATACAATTTAGAACTTTAAATGCAAGTAAAGGTCCAGCAGTTAGAGCTACAAGAGCTCAGATAGATAAAGATTTGTATAAAGCTTTTATAAAGTCAGCATTAGAAAATCAATTAAACTTAGATTTATTTCAGCAGGAAGTTGCTGATTTTGTTATAAAAGATGATAAAGTAAGAGGTGTTATTACATTAACAGGTATAACAATTGAATGTGAAAATATTGTTTTAACAGCTGGAACATTTCTTGCTGGAAGAATACATATTGGTTTAAAAAATTTCTCAGCTGGCAGAGATAGTGATAAAGCATCTGATGCTTTAGCTTCAAATTTAGCAAAATATGATTTTAGAATTGGCCGTTTAAAAACTGGAACACCAGTTAGAATAGATGGAAGGACAATTAATTTTGCTGAACTAACTCCTCAATATGGTGATAGTGATAGTACATTTTCATTTTTAGGGGATGTAAGCTCAAGACCTGATCAAGTTCCTTGTTATATTACGGAAACTAATTTAAAAACTCATGAAATTATTAAAGCTAATTTAGATCAAAGTCCTATGTATGCTGGCGTTATAAATGGGGTTGGTCCTAGATATTGTCCATCAATTGAAGATAAAGTAGTAAGGTTTCATACAAGGGATAAACATCAAGTTTATTTAGAGCCAGAGGGTCTTAACTCAAATTTATATTATCCAAATGGAATTTCAACAAGCCTTCCTTTTGATGTTCAAATAGAGATGATTCATAGCATAAAAGGTCTTGAGAATGCAAGAATTGTAAAGCCTGCTTATGCTATAGAATATGATTATTTTGATCCAAGAGATCTTAAAAAAAGTTTAGAAACAAAATTAATTTCTGGATTATTTTTTGCTGGCCAAATAAATGGAACTACAGGATATGAAGAAGCTGCTGCTCAAGGACTTTTTGCTGGAATAAATTCAGCTTTAAAAGCTCAATCTAAAGAGCCTTGGATACCAAAAAGAAATGAAGCTTATATTGGAGTTTTAGTTGATGATTTATCTACATTAGGCACTAAAGAGCCATACCGCTTATTTACATCTAGAGCTGAGTATAGGCTACAATTAAGAGAAGATAATGCTGATATGAGGTTATGTGAGCTTGCTTATAGTATTGGTCTAATAGATGAGGACAGATATAATATCTTTTTAAATAAAAAGAATCTAGCATCAAGTGAGTATGAGAGATTAAAAACTATATGGGTTAATCCAAAATCTTCTTATATTGATGAAATTAATAGTTACTTAAAAACTCCACTATCTCAAGAAATTTCAGCATTTAATCTTCTTAAAAGGCCGGAAATTACTTATAATATTTTAATGGGTATAGATATCTTTAAAAGAGATAAGTCATTAGATAAATTAACAGCTCAACAGGTTGAAATTGTAATTAAATATGAAGGTTATATAGCTCACCAAGAAAATGAAGTTTTAAAACATAAAAAACTTGAATTAACTTTAATACCTGATGATTGTGATTTTAGTTTAATTCCAGGTTTATCAAATGAGGTTAGGGCAAAATTAATAGATATTAAACCTAAAACTATAGCTGAAGCAAATAGAATTTCAGGAATAACTCCTGCTGCTATTTCTATTTTATTAGTGTATTTAAGAAAGATTTCTAAGTAGGTAAATATGGCTAGTGATTTAGAAATATTTTTGGAATCTGATCTTTATTTTAAGCTTTTAAAGGATTTAAAAGTTAAGTCTGAATTAATGAATATAAGCTTAACAGATAAAATAGCTAAAAAGCTTATTAGTTTTATTTTTTATGTAAATAAATGGAATAAAACTCATAATTTAACATCAATTACTGATTTTAATGAAATGCTTACTAAGCATATTTTAGATAGTATTTCAGTAAATAGTCATGTTGCTAAGGAGAATTATTTAGATATAGGAACTGGTGCTGGGTTTCCTGGAGTGCCTCTTGCTATTTTAAATCCTGATAAAAAGTTTTATTTACTTGATGGAGCTTCTAAAAGGATTAATTTTATAAAATATGCTACTGCAATTTTAGATATTAAAAATGTGGAAGCTATTCATGCTAGAATGGAAAATTATAAATCTTCTGTAAAATTTGATGGTATTTTTTCAAGAGCTGTAAGTAGTTTTGAAAACCTTATAGAACTTAGCTCTCATCTTGTAACTCAAGATAGAACTAAGTATTATTTTCTTAAAGCTAATATAGATATTAAAGAGTTGGAAAGTTTGAAATTAAACTTTTTTGTTGAAGATATTCTTATACCAGGTTTGAATGCTAAAAGAAGTCTTGTGATTATTTAATTTTATATATAGGGTCTATATACTGAATAGACATATCCCATGGAAGCTCAATCCAAGTATCTTGTGGGATATCTTCTACATAAGAATCAACAAGTTTAACTCCAGCTGGTTTTGCATATAAAGTTACAAAATACCCTTTAGGGAATATTTTCTTTAACTCTTTAATGGTATTTCCAGTATCTACAAGATCATCTATAATAATAAACCCATCTCCATCATGATCTGGTTTATTTAAAATTTTAACCTCTTTACTTTCATCTTGAGAAAAATGTTCTGTATAGCTTACTACAGAAATAGTTTCTACATGTCTTATCCCAAGTTCTCTTGCTAGAATTGCGGCCGGAGCAAGTCCACCTCTACTAATTGCAATTATTCCTTTCCACTTTGTTTCAGGTAGTAGTTTGATTGCAAGTTTTCTAGCATTCGTATGAAACTCTTCCCATGTAACTAAATGTTTACTCATTTGGGCGATAATATTATCTGGTTTTGACATTTTTAGATTTATCCCTGATGTATTTTGAATTATTTTGATTTGATAAATTAACTTTTTATTTTCTAAAAGTTACAATATAACTTATTTAAATACGAATATTGTAATTAGCAATATTGTAATATAATTAAAGTGATAATATAAGATCTATAAAAAAATAATTAATAAAATTGTAATTTAGCTTAGATCTTCTAGGCTTTAAGGATAAAATATGATTAAACTATTTCCTAAATTATTGTGGGATAATTTTTTTGGAATCTGTGAAGTTCCAAGACCATCTCATCATGAAGAGAAGATTCAAAATTATTTAGTTGATTGGGCTAAAAAACATAACTTAAGTTTTAAGCAAGATGAAGTTGGAAATATTTTAATCAAAAAACCAGCTTCAAAGGGTATGGAGAGTAAAAAATCTATAGCTCTTCAAGCTCATATGGATATGGTTCCTCAAAAAACTCCAGATAGCTTTCATAATTTTTTAGAGGATCCGATTATTCCTAGAGTTGAAAATGGTTGGGTAAAAGCAACAAATACAACTTTAGGAGCAGATAATGGAATAGGTCTTGCTGCGATACTTGCTGTTTTTGAAAGTAAAGATATGGTTCATCCAGAAATCGAAGGATTGATTACTGTGACCGAAGAAGATGGGATGGATGGGGCTTCAGCTCTAAAAAATAATTTTTTAGAGTCTAAATTAATGCTTAATTTAGATACTGAAATATTAGGAGATATATATGTTGGGTGTGCTGGTGGGGTTAATTTAAACATTTCAACAAATATTTCTTATGAGGAAGCTTTAAAAGATGGATACACTCTTAGTGTTTCAGGATTAAGGGGTGGCCACTCAGGGTGTGATATACATACAGATAGAATTAATGCAATATTTGTTTTGTTTAATATTTTACAAGAAGTAGCTAAAATAGATCTTTCAATATCTACTTTCGAGGGTGGATCTGTAAGAAATGCTATACCAAGAGATGCTAGCTCTTCTTTTGTAACAAGCTTGCCTAAAGAGAAAATTGAGGAAATTTTAAAATCTTTTAAAGATAAATTATCCTTTGAAACATCTCTAGAGTTTAGTTTGGAAAATACTAAGATTACAAGACTGTATTCTAAAGAAAGTTATAAAAATTTTATAACTCTTATGTCTACTTTACCAAATGGTGTAGTATCTTTTAGTAATAAATTTAAAGGTGTAGTAGATACGTCTCTTAGTATGGGGTTATGTAAAAACTATGAAGAGGTTTTAGAGTTTATAATTCTTGTTAGATCTTTAAATGAAGAGCATAAAGCTTCCCTTATGAGTGATCTTGAAAGTATCTGCTTAAAATCTAATTCAAAAGCTATTTTTAGTGATAATTACCCAGGATGGGATCCGGATAATAATAGCTCTCTTACAAAATTAGTAGCTAATAAATATGAAGAGATTTTGGAAAGGAAAGCTGATATTAAAGTAATTCATGCAGGCCTTGAGTGTGGATTTGTGAAATCTATTTATCCAGAGATGGATATAGTATCATTTGGCCCTACAATAATAAATGCTCACTCTCCTGATGAGGCAGTTAATATAGAATCGGTGAAAGTATTTTGGGATACTTTATGTAAAATTTTGGAAAATTCTCCAGCAAAATAATTAAAGAGGCGTTATGGAATTTACTAGAAAATCATATCCAGAAACTAGGATGAGAAGAAATAGAACTGCTGGGTTTATAAGAAAATTGGTTTCTGAAACAAAACTTAGTATAGATGATATAATTTATCCTGTTTTTATAATTGATGGAGTGAATCAGGAAGAAATTATTGAATCTATGCCAGGAATAAAAAGGTTAACTATAGATCTTCTTCTTAAAAAACTTGAGATTTTATCTCAAAAAGGTCTTTCTATGGTAGCTTTATTTCCAGTTGTAACTCAAGATAAAAGAAGTTTAGATGCTAATGAAGCTTATAATCCAGAAGGTCTTATTCAAAGAGCAATTAAAGAAATAAAAGAGTTTTTCCCTGAGATGGGAGTTTTAACTGATATAGCTTTAGATCCCTATACTCTATCAGGTCAAGATGGAATTATTGATGAAAAAGGGTATGTTTTAAATGATATAACAATAGATATTTTAGTAAAACAAGCTTTATCTCATGCTAGAGCTGGAGCTGATGTTGTAGCTCCTAGTGATATGATGGATGGAAGAATTGGGCTTATAAGAAAAGCTCTTGAAGATAAAGGTTATGTAAACACAAAAATTATGGCTTATTCAGCAAAATATGCATCTTGTTTTTATAATCCTTTTAGAGATGCCGTTGAATCTAAAGAAAATCTTTTAAAAGCAGATAAAAAAACATACCAATTAGATCCAGCTAATCATAATGAAGGTCTTCATGAGATATTTTTAGATTTTAGTGAAGGTGCTGATATAGTTATGGTAAAACCAGCCTCATTATATCTTGATGTCTTGCATGATGCTAAAGAAACCTTTAAAGCTCCAATATTTGCATATCAGGTGTCTGGTGAATACAGTATGTTAAAACTTGCGATAAATAATGGTTACTTACCGCAAGAAGCTATTTTAGAGGCTCTTTTATGCATCAAAAGAGCTGGAGCTGATGCTATTTTTACTTATTTTGCAGAAGAAATAGCTGATCTTTTATAATGTAAAATTATAAAGCTTCTAATATTTTAATTATAGCCTTTGAAGATTCTTTAGAGGCTATATCTAAAAATTCTTTAAAATCAACATTAGCATCATCATTAGCATTATCACTTATAGCTCTTAGCATGATAAAAGGTTTATTGAAAATATAGCATCCTTGAGCTACAGCAGCTATTTCCATTTCTATTGCCATTATATTTGGGAAATCTTTTTTAATTCTTTCTATTTGAGCTTTAGACCCGCAGAATTCATCACCACTGCATATTAAACCTTCTTTAATAGAGCTACCTAAAGATGTTTTTACAATTGTATTATATTTTTTATCAGGATTAAAAGTTTCAGGGCATCCTGGAAGCTGACCTTTTTTATATCCAAAAGCAGTAACATCAGCGCTATGATAAGCAATGCTTGATGCTAGAACTAGATCTCCAACTTTTAAATCTTCTTTAATTCCACCAGCTGAACCCGTATTTATTATAAGATCTGGATCTTTTTTAAGAATAAGAATTGAGGTGCTTATAGCAGCGGCAGCAGTACCTATTCCTGATTTAACAAGAAAAACTTCATGATCAAAAATTTTTCCTGAGTAAATATCTGTTTTTCCAAATGTTTCTTTAGAGCCTTTTATAATATCTTTAAGAATTATAATCTCTTCTTCCATTGCTCCAATTATGCCGATTTTCATATTTTTCCTTGTAGAATAGTTAGTAATTTTTTAGGGGTTATACTTCCTGGGATAATAATTCCATTTGAGGTAATTAAAAGTGGAGTATATTTTATATTATATTCATTTGCTATAAAGTATGAGTTTTTAACAATTTCTAAAGGTTCTTTAACATAGAAATTATTTGTTCCATTAAAAGCTGCTAGCAAATTTTCATGAGGGTGTTTTGAAGTCCAAATATATTGCATTTGATAAGCTTCTTGAGAGTTTAATCCCTCTTTTGGGTAAGGAAGGAGTTTAACTGTTATACCTTGAGATGTATAAGAGTTTATTTTTTGAATAAAAGTTTTGCAGTAACCACAAGATATATCAATGAAAGCTGTAATACTATATTTTTGGTTTGGAGCTTTAAATTCTATAGCTGATTTATTAAGCTCATTTAAAATCCCCATAAGATACATTCCACTTACATTGGTAATAATTTTATTAGATACTTTATAAAGATTTCCTTCTATAATATAAGACCCATTTTTTGTAATATAGAAAGTTCCTTGTTTTGAGTAGATGCTATATAAATTAGGAAAAGGTGATTTTGTAATAATTACATCTGTTAAATTTAAAGCAGATATAGTATTTTCAACTCCACTGTTTTCTATATTTTTATTTTGGGAATTTAAAGCATTAGAAGCATAAGCTGGGATTAAAATAGATAAAAGAAAAATTGTTAGAAAAATTTTTTTCATTTTTGTTTTTTAAATAAAATTTTATTTTAATTTTACATTATAATATCTAAAAGGTTAAAATAATAATTTAAATTTACAGGTTTTATAAATGTTAGAAGCATCTTTTTTAAAGCAGCAAATATTAGATTTAATATCCAGGGTAGATTCTCTAAGAGAATTTCTTGAAATTGATATAAAAATTGAGTCTTTAAAAGAAATTGAGTATGAGTTATCTTCATCAGAGAACTGGTCTAATCAAGAAAAAATGTCTTCTTTAAATAAGAGTGCAATTTCTTTAAAAAGTGAAATAGAATTAATAGAAAGATTGTCTTTAGAGCTTAAAGATAACTTAGAACTTTTATTACTTGGTGAAGAGGATTTTAACATTTTAGAAGAGATAGATAAATCTCTATTATTTATTGTAAAAGAAGTTGAAGCTTCTGAATTAAATAAGATTTTTTCCAAAAAGTTTGATAAATCAAACTGTTATTTAGATATTCAATCTGGTAGTGGTGGAACTGAGGCTCAAGACTGGGCTGATATGGTTTTTAGAATGTATTCTAGATTTTGTGATTCTATGGATTTTAAAGTTGAAGTTATAGATTTTTCAGCAGGTGATGTTGTAGGTATAAAAGGAGCTACTCTTAAAATAAGTGGAGACTATGCTTATGGTTGGCTTAGAACTGAAACTGGAGTTCATAGATTGGTTAGAAAAAGTCCATTTGATGCTAACAATAAAAGGCATACCTCTTTTTGTTCTATTTTTGTATACCCAGAAATAGATGAAGTAATTGAGATAGATATAAATCCAGCTGATTTAAGAATTGATGTTTATAGAGCATCAGGAGCTGGTGGGCAGCATATAAATAAGACGGAAAGTGCTGTTAGAATTACTCATTTACCAACAAACACTGTAGTTCAATGTCAAAATGAAAGATCTCAACATAAAAATAAAGCTCAAGCAATGAAGCAACTTCAAGCTAAGCTTTATGAGCTTGAATTAAGTAAACAAAATGAAGAAAAGCAAGTTATTGAAGATAATAAGTCAGATATAGGTTGGGGTTCGCAAATCAGATCTTATGTGTTAGATGACTCAAGAATTAAGGATACAAGAACTGGTTTTGAGGATAGAAACCCTCAAAATATTTTAAATGGTAATTTAACTCAATTTATAGAAGCAAGTTTAAAAATGGGATTATAGATGAAAGATAAAAAAGCGTTAGTTATTTTTTCAGGCGGGCAGGATTCAACAACATGTTTAATTAATGCTATTAATATTTATGGATCTAATAATGTTGAAGTTATTACATTTTATTATGGCCAAAGACATTCGGTGGAGCTTGAAAAATCAAGATTTATAGCAAAAGATTTAGGTATTAAACAAACTGAGATGGATCTTTCTGTTATGAGCTCTATTACAACTAATTCTTTAATGGATTCAAAAGCTCAGTTTCATACAGATGAAAAGGGGATGCCTGATACTTTTGTTGATGGTAGAAATGCCCTTTTTCTTTTGTATGCAGCTATTTATGCTAAAAGCCAAGGCATTAGTGATATAATAACTGGAGTTTGTGAAACAGATTTTAGTGGATATCCGGATTGTCGTGATGTTTTTATTAAATCAATGAATGTTACTTTAAATTTAGCAATGGATTATAACTTTAGAGTGGTTACTCCTTTAATGTATTTAACAAAAGCTCAAACTTGGGAAATGGCAGATAAGCTTGGGTATTTAGAGTATATAAATAAAAATACTCATACTTGTTATAATGGTGTTGAAGGTGGTTGTAAAGTTTGTCCAAGCTGTATTCTTCGTGAAAATGGTTTAAAAGAGTATTTAACTAGCAAAAATAAAACGTTATAAAAATAAAAATTATTTTATTAAAAAAGAAATTTAATGATTAAGGGGTTAAAATGACTAATACATATGATTCTTCTAGTATAAAAGTATTAAAAGGATTAGATGCCGTAAGAAAAAGACCTGGAATGTATATAGGTGATACAGATGATGGTACTGGATTGCATCATATGATATTTGAGGTAATGGATAACTCAATAGATGAAACCTTAGCTGGTTTTTGTAGTGAGATAAAAGTTACTTTATATTCAGATAACTCCGTAAGTGTATCAGATAATGGACGTGGAATTCCTGTTGATATTCATCCAGAAGAAGGTGTTTCAGCTGCTGAAGTAATAATGACAGTTTTACACGCTGGTGGTAAATTTGATAATAATTCATATAAAGTATCAGGCGGACTTCATGGGGTTGGAGTGTCTGTTGTAAATGCACTTTCTGATAAATTAGTTTTAGAAGTATGTAGAGATGGATATTTACATAGACAAGAATATAAATTAGGAGTTCCAACCGGTCCTTTAGTAAAAGTTGAGCCAAGCTCTAAAACTGGAACTTCTATAAGGTTTTGGGCTAGTGAAGAAGTATTTAAAATAGTTGACTATAACTATTCATTGCTTGCAAAAAGATTTAGAGAATTATCATTTCTAAATTCTGGAGTTGATATTTCTTTAGAGGATGAAAGATCTGATAAAAAAGAAAGATTTCATTATCAAGGCGGAATTAAATCTTTTATAGAATATCTTGCTAAAAATAAGAAAAATATTCATGATGATATATGTTATGTTAAAGGTACAAAAGATGGTGTTGAAGTTGATATAGCTTTTCAATGGAATGACTCATATCAAGAATCTGTATATTGTTTTACTAATAATATTCCTCAAAAAGATGGTGGATCTCATTTATCAGGCTTTAGATCTGGCCTTACTAGAACATTTAATAACTATATAGAAGAAGAGAAGCTAAATAAAGGTGCTAAAATAGCTATAACTGGCGATGATATAAGAGAAGGTATGGTGGCAATTATATCTGTTAAAGTTCCAGATCCTAAATTTTCATCTCAAACTAAAGAAAAATTAGTTTCTTCAGAAGTTAAATCTATTGTTGAATCTATTCTATCTGAAGGTTTATATGAATTTTTACTTGAACATCCAGTTGAAGCAAAAATTATTTATACTAAAATTGCTGATGCTTCAAGAGCTCGTGATGCTGCAAGAAAAGCTCGTGAAATTACCCGTAAAAAAACAGGTCTTGAGCTAGGTGGGCTTCCAGGTAAATTAGCTGATTGTCAGGAAAAAGATCCAGCTTTATCGGAAGTATATTTAGTAGAGGGTGACTCAGCTGGTGGTTCGGCAAAACAAGGTAGAAATCGTAAAAACCAAGCAATTTTACCTTTAAGAGGTAAAATTTTAAATGTAGAAAAAGCAAGATTTGATAAAATGCTTTCCTCTCAAGAAATTAGCTCTTTAATTGTAGCTTTAGGTTGTGGTATTGGTAAAGATGATTATAATCCAGATAAACTTAGATATCATAAGATTATAATAATGACAGATGCTGATGTAGATGGATCTCATATTAGAACTCTTCTTTTAACATTTTTCTATAGACAAATGCCAGAACTTATTAATAGAGGTCATATATATATAGCTCAGCCACCTTTATATAAGATTAAAAAAGATAGGCAAGTTCAATATATTAAAAATAATGAAGCTATGGATGAATATGAAATAGAATCTATTGCAAGTACTATAAAATTCTATCCAGGAAAAGATTTGCCTGCTATATCTTCTGGGGCGTTCTCATCTTTAGTATCTAAATATTATAAAGTAACTAATGTTATATCAAGACTTGCTCATAAATATTCTGAAGATATTTTAAAATCTTTAATTTATATTAATCCATTAACTTTACAAGATTTTCAAAGTTCTGATAAATTAAAATCTTGGTCACAAAGTTTAATAGATTTTGAAAATAAATCTCTTCATAATTATACTTATGAAATTTTAAATTCTTTTGAAGGTTACAAGGTTTCAATAGTTTCTTCAATGTATGGAATTAAGAAGTCTTATATAATAGATTCTAATTTTATTGAGTCAGCAGATTATAAATCTATAGTATCTCTATCTTCTGATTTATTAGAGCTTATGTCTCCAGGAGCTTATTTAGAAAAAGATACTTTAGTATTTGCTAGTAATAAGTTTGATGATTTAATGAATTGGGCTAAGAGAGAGATCTATAAAGGTGTTAATATTCAAAGATATAAAGGTCTTGGAGAGATGAATCCAGATCAATTATGGGAAACTACTATGGATAGTGAAAATAGAAGTCTCCTTCAAGTTGGAGTTAAAGATGCTATAGAAGCTGATGCTTTATTCTCAACGCTTATGGGGGATGTAGTGGAACCAAGACGTGAGTTTATTGAGGCTAATGCTTTGGAAGCAAATTTAGATATTTAGGATTTAAATTATGAAAAACTCATATAAAACATCAATTATTTGCTCTGATCACTGTCACGAGAGTGAGGAGTATACTTCTGGTCATAAGCATAGTATTCATACTCATAAGCATACTCATCATGAGCACGCTCATATGCACGCTCACCACCACCATGATCTTTCTGGTAAAAATTTATTTTTTACTATTTTATTAAATATATTGATTACTTTATCTGAGTTTTTAGGCGGCATTTTTTCAGGAAGTGCTGCTTTATTGGCAGATGCTGCGCATAATTTATCAGATGTTACTATTTTTATAGTAGCCTTTATATCTAATAAGATATCTAAAAGACCTTTTGAAAATGATAAAACTTTTGGCTATAAAAGAATTGAGATAATTTCAGCAATTATAAATATAGTTTTTATTAATGTAATATCCTTAATTATTATAGCTTTTGCTGTTTATAAAATAGTAATTGGTGACCACTCAGATCCTTTGATAATTATAATTATTGCCAGTATTAGTATATTTCTAAATGGAGCTTCAGCTTTTTTTATAAAAGAAGATTCGTCTCATAATTTAAATATGAAGTATGCATATATTCATTTGCTTTCTGATATGCTAGGATCAATTATAGTTTTAGCATCCGGTGTAGTTATATATTTTACTCATTTTTATATTCTAGATTCTTTAGTTTCTATATTGATATCATTTTATTTGATTTATATAGGCTTTAACATCTTCTATACTTCTTATAATGTTATTATGGAATTTGCTCCTAAAGATTTAGATTTAGGTGCGGTTAAAAATGATATTATAGCTTTAGATTTTGTATATGATATTCATCATATACATGTATGGTCTATAAATGAAAATGATATCAGGATGGAGATGCATATTAATTTTAATAAAGATTATAAACTTAGTGAGGCTAGCAAAAAAGTAAAAATAGTTAAAGATTTACTAAAAAGTAAATATCATATTTTGGCCTGTGGAATACAAGCTGAGTATGGAAATAATTTGGAAACAAAATTAATAGTTAACGAAAATTAATATTTTATTAATAAGACTGATAAGGTTTATCTAGATATGATTAAGAAAATTAGTTCAACAATTTTAGTTTTAGGGGCTATTATAGGAACAGCTTATGCTGGAACTTTCTATGGTGGACCAGCATCTTCTAATAAATTTATTCCAAAAGTTGGAGTTCAATATACAGTTTTAAAGACCCCTTATAAAGCTAATACTGTAACTGAGTTTATGTCTTTTTACTGCCCTCATTGTTATAACTATGAGATGGTTTATGATATACCAGAAAAAGTGAGAGCAGGACTTCCTAAAGGTGCTATATTTAATCAATATACTGTTAATTTCTTTAAAATGCAGTCCGTGGAGCTTTCTAGAGCTTGGAGCATGGCTCAAGCTTATGGTTATACTTCTAAAGTTGAAAAACCTATGTATACAGCTGTAATAAATGGACAGATAGCATCAATGAAAGATATTAAAGAAATATTTGTTGAAAATGGAGTAACAGCTTCTGAATTTGATTCAGAGATTAATTCTAAAAGAACTAATGCTATAGTTCAAAAGCAACTTTATTTTAATAAAGTTTATAATATTAATGAAACTCCAACATTTATAGTTGATGGTAAATATCAAATAAATCCAGAAGGCTTTAAAAATGTTAACTCATATCAAGAGTTTGCTAAAGAGTTTAGCGAAACAGTTGTTTATCTACTAAAAAATAAAACTTCATAATGAATTTAAATTTAAAAACAAAAAAAGAGTATCAAGCTCAATTAGACTTAAAGATTTCGTATATAAAAAATCTATTTAGTGATGTAAAGGTTATAGAAAATTTAGATATCTATACTAGTGAAATTAATTATTTTAGAATGCGAGCTGAGTTTCGTATATTTCATGATTATGAAAATAATAAAGTTTATCACTCTATGTTTGATAAAAGTATTAATAAGCTGGTATTGGTAGATACTTTCCCAATAGCAAGTAAACTCATAAATTCTTTAATGCAAGAAGTTATGAGTTTTGTAAATAATAATGAAAGTCTATTAAGAGAAAAGCTATTTCAAGTTGATTACTTAACAACTTTATCTGGAGAGGTTTTAATAACTCTTATTTACCATAAAAAGCTTTCAGAATTATGGATTGATAAAGCAAATTCTTTAAAAGAGCATTTAATTTATATGGGGTATAATTTAAATATAATAGGTAGAGCTAAAAATACAAAGATCGAGTTAGATAAAGATTATGTTTTAGAAAGTCTATCTACAGATGATGGAATTTTTAAATATAAGCAGATAGAAAATAGTTTTACTCAGCCTAACGCTTTAGTTAATACTAAGATGATAAACTGGGCTAAAAATTGTTTAGGCTCTAAAGAAAATAATGATCTTTTAGAGCTATATTGTGGAAATGGTAACTTTACCCTTCCCTTATCCAAGTCTTTTAATAATGTTTTAGCAACGGAGATTTCATCATCATCTATTAAGTGTGCTGAATTTAATATTTTGCAAAATAATTTATCAAATATAAAAGTTGTTAAGATGTCAGCTGAAGATTTAATAGATGCCTTTTTAGAAACTAGAGTTTATAGAAGATTAAATGGTCTTGATTTAAAGTCCTATAATTTCTCAACTGTTTTTGTAGATCCTCCAAGAGCTGGAATAGATTTAAAGACTCTTTCATTTATTAAGCAATATGATTCTATACTTTATATATCTTGTAATCCAAAAACTTTAAGAGAAAATTATGATTTTTTAAAAGATAAGTTTGAGGTTAAAAAAATAGCAATTTTTGATCAATTTGCTTACTCAGATCATATAGAGGTTGGAATGTATTTATGCAAAAAATAGCTTTAGAAGTTGAGGATAAGGAAGTTTATAATTTTTTTAAAGAAAAATTAGAAAGCTTTGAGATTGAAATGGATCAAAACTCTTCAATTATTTTTTGCTATAATAATAAATTTTTAAGTATTAAAGATAAAGAAAAAGATTTATCATTTTGTGTAGATTTTTCCTCTGTAAAATTGTTAGAAAGGTTTTTTAAGGCTTCTTTAAAAACTGAGGAAATTTTAAAAACAGTTAATAAAGATAAAGTGGTCGTAGATGCAACAGCTGGTTTTGGGAGAGATTCTTTTATTTTGTCATCAATTTCTAAAAGAGTATTTTTAATAGAGAGAAATCCTATAATATATCTTTTGTTGGAGGATGGATTAAATAGGGCTCATGAGAATAATTTTTTACTTAATATGGAGTTATTACCAAGAGGTGATATAAATTCTTTGAGTTTAAAGATTCTTGAGATATCTCCTGATATGATTTTTTTAGATCCGATGTACCCTAAAAAAATAAAAAAATCATCTTCTAAAAAAGAGCTTCAATTTCTTCAAAATATAGTGGGTGAAGATCTTGATTCTAATTACCTTTTAGAAAAAGCATTAGAGTTAAGTCTTGATAGAGTTGTTGTTAAAAGGCCTAATAGAGCTGATTATTTTAATGGTATTAAGCCAAATTTTGTTTATCAATCTAAAAATCATAGATTTGATGTTTATAAGAATTTTAAAAATAATTAGTTTGTAGAAATTTAATGTAATATGCAAATTAGTATAGGTAAAAATAATTTATTTAAGAGTGAAATGGATAGGAAAATGAGTACAAAGTATATTTTTATAACAGGTGGTGTAGTTTCTTCTTTAGGAAAAGGTGTTGCTGCTGCAACTTTAGCGGCTATTTTAGAAGCTAAAGGATTAAATGTTACAATGATGAAGTTAGACCCATATATTAATGTAGACCCAGGCACTATGAGCCCTACTCAGCATGGGGAAGTATTTGTTACTAATGATGGAGCTGAAACTGATTTAGATTTGGGTCATTATGAAAGATTTATTAGAAATAAAATGACTAAATTAAATAATTTAACTTCTGGAAAAATTTACTCTGAAGTAATTAAAAAAGAAAGAAGGGGTGATTATTTAGGGGCTACAGTTCAAGTTATTCCTCATATTACTAATGAAATTAAACAAGGTGTTATAAATTCTTCTGAGGGTTATGATATATCATTAGTCGAAATTGGTGGTACAGCAGGTGATATAGAATCTCTTCCATTCTTAGAAGCTGTAAGAGAGCTTGCGCTTGATGTTGGTAGAGAAAATACAATATTTATTCATTTAACTCTTCTTCCATATATTAATACAGCAAATGAGTTAAAAACAAAACCTACTCAAAGATCAGTTAGAGATATGCTATCTATTGGTATTCAGCCTGATATATTAATCTGTAGAGCTGATAGAGATATTCCATTAGCTGAAAAAAGAAAGATAGCTCAATTTTGTAACATAAAAGAAGATTCTGTAATAGCTCTTAAAGATGTAGATTCAATTTATGAAATTCCAAGTATTTTAAAGGATCAAAAAATAGATAAAATTATTTGTGATCAGTTTAAACTTGAGGCTAAAGAAGCTGATTTAACAGAGTGGAATAAAGTTTTAGAAGAGGAAAGAAATAGAAAAGGTATTATAACTGTTGGTATGGTTGGTAAGTATATTAGCCTTCCTGATGCTTATAAATCTTTAAATGAAGCTTTAAAGCATGCCGGTCTTAAAAATGGCACAAAAGTTAAAATTGAATATATAGATTCAGAGCTTATAGAAAAAGATATATCTTTATTAAAAGAAGTTGATTGCATACTTGTTCCAGGTGGTTTTGGTGAGCGTGGAGTTCAAGGTATGATTGATGCTGTAAAATATGCTAGAGAAAATAAGATTCCTTTCTTAGGTATTTGTCTTGGAATGCAAGTTGTAGCTATTGAATATTCTAGAAATGTTCTAGGATTAGAAGGGGCGCATACCACTGAGATTAATAAATCTACTAAATTCCCAATAGTTTCACTAATTACTGAGTGGATGCAAGATGATAAAGCTGTTGTTGCAAGTCAAGATAATATGGGTGGAACAATGCGTCTTGGAGCGCAAGAAGTGCTTTTAACTAAAGATTCTCTAGCTAGTAAAGTGTATGGTTCTTCAAATATAGTTGAGCGTCATAGACATAGATATGAGTTAAATACCCCATTATTTGAAAAATATAATAATGATGGAGAGTTGGTTATTTCTGGTAGATCTATTGATAAAAATTTAGCAGAAGTTTTAGAGGTTAAATCTCATCCATGGTTTATAGCAACCCAATTCCATCCAGAATTTACTTCAAATCCGAGAGATGGGCATCCATTATTTAAAGCATTTATTAAAGCTGCTATAGATAATAAGTAAAATAACTTAAGTCTAAATGTTTTATATTTATAACATTTTTTTTTATGCGATATTATTTTGGATAGTATCGCATATTTTACTTAAGAATAATTTAACTCCAATCTCTAAAATTACTTGGGTTGCTTTATTCTTCTTCTTACCATATCCAGCTATTATTATTTATTGGCTTTTTGGAAATGAAAGGCTCTCAAAAAAAGCTCGCGAATATAAAGCAAGCTTTGAGCATTTAAAAGAAATTTATCCTGATTATTTTTTAAAATCTAAAAAAGATTTTAAGTATTCTAATAGTTTTAACTATGCTTCATCCATCAATAACTTTAAACCTTTAGGTGGTAATAAAGTTGAGCTAATTAATCCTCAATCTAAGGCTCAAGAAGATATATTAGATAGTATAAATCAAGCATCTAGTAATATTTCTATAACTTACTATATTTGGCTTCCTGATAAAACTGGAATATCCCTTTGCAACTCTTTAATTGAAGCTTCAAAAAGGGGGGTAAGATGTAGAGTGTTAGTTGATCACATAGGCTCTAAAAAGCTTATTAAAAGCCCTTATTGGAAAGAGATGATTGATGCTGGGATTGAGGCTAAAATAGATCTTTACATTAAGTACTTGCCATTAGGTTATTTATTTATATTCTTCTATAGAATTGATATAAGAAATCATCGTAAGCTAGCTTTAATAGATGATAGAACTGCTTATATAGGAAGTCAAAATTGTGCTGATGATAATTATCAAAATAGCCGTTATGGACCTTGGGAAGATATAGTTGTAAAAATAAATGGACCTTTAGTTCATCAACTAAAGATTCTTTTTTTATCAGACTGGGCTCCTGCTGTTGGAGAATTTTTTACCTTTAATGAGTCAAATGATATTTTTTCAGAAAATGCTTTAGCAGTATCTATAGCAGATGGTCCAACTGAAAGATATGGAGCCTTTTCTCAATTTTTAGTTTGCCTTTTAAATGAGGCAAAGAGTTGCATCACTATTACTACTCCATATTTTGTGCCAGATAGTAATACTTTAGATAGTTTATGTTCTGCTGCTTTAAGGGGGATTAAAGTAACTTTAATATTGCCACATTTAAATAATTCAAAAATAGTAAGTTATGCTTCTAAAATAACTTATTTTAATTTATTAAAATCAGGTGTAAAAATTTATGAATATTTACCAGGATTATTGCATAGTAAAACCCTTCTTATTGATAATAAAAAAGTATGTTTAGGCTCTAGTAATTTAGATCTTAGAAGTTTTAATTTAAATTATGAAAATAATATTCTAGTTGAAGATATAGATTTTGCTTTTCAAATAAAATCTAGACAAAATGAATACATAAGAAAATCTATTCCAGTGCTATTAAGTGATGTTGAAAAGATGAGTAGAATTATTAAATTTAGGAATAATATAGCATCTGTTTTACGTAGCTTAATATAAGTGATATATCCTTAGTTTAAATATACTCCCTTTTATTAAAAAGTAAATTATTTTAGTTGGTAATAATAATTCTTATTTTATATTTTTCTCTGGAATATAGCTATAAATAGGAGTATAAAGAAATTATCTAGTAAAACTTTTTTATGGAATGGAGCTGATAATGTCTATTAATTTAGTTGATGGTGAAAAATTAGAAAAAATCTCTATAGATTCACTATATGTTGAATTAGAAACTTCAGAAGAAGGGTTAACAACTGATGAAGCTAATAAAAGAATTAGTGAATTTGGTCTAAATGCTTTAGATGATAAACATGTTTCAAAATTCAGAAAGTTTTTAACATACCTTTGGGGGCCTATTCCTTGGATGATTGAGATAGCTGTTATTTTATCTTTAGTTGTTCAAAACTGGGCTGATGCTGTTGTTATTTTCTTACTTCTTGTTGTAAATACTATTATAGGCTTTTGGCAAGAATCAAAAGCTGAAAGCGCTTTAGATGCTTTAAAAGCTGGTTTGGCTCCTAAAGCTAATGTTAAAAGAGATGGAAAATTTAACAAAATAGATGCAGTTAATTTAGTTCCTGGAGATATTATACATGTAAGGCTTGGTGATATTTTACCAGCTGATTGTAAACTATTTGAAGGTGAGTATTTAACTGTTGACCAAGCAGCTTTAACTGGTGAATCTCTTCCTGTTGCAAGAAAAGTTGGGGATGTAGTTTACTCAGGGTCAGTTGTAAAACAAGGTGAAATGAACGCTATAGTTGTAGCAACTGGAAGTAAAACATTTTTTGGTAAAACAGCAAAACTTGTTTCAAATGCTGGATCTAAATCTCATTTTCAACAAGCTATATTACGTATTGGTAATTTTTTAATTATATCAGCTTTAGTTCTTGCAGCAATTTTAGTTGCTGTTGAAATATTTAGATTTGTAACATCTACTTCTGGAGTAAGTACTCATGATATTGAAAATCTAGCAACCTTTGTTTTAATTCTAGTTGTAGCATCTATACCTGTTGCTATGCCTGCTGTTTTATCTATAACTATGGCTCTTGGAGCTCTTCAATTATCTAAACATAAAGCTATAGTATCTAAATTGGATGCTATTGAGGAAGTTGCTGGTATTGATATTTTATGCAGCGATAAAACAGGTACTTTAACTAAAAATCAATTAACTTTAAATATTCCGGCAGTTGAAGAAGGTTTTACTGAGGAGGATATAGTTTTAATAGCAGCTTTAGCTAGTAATGGTACTAGTAATGATGCAATAGATGATACTATTATAGCTTCTATTAAAGATAAGACTAAGTATGAAACTTATAAACAAACTCGTTTTATACCTTTTGATCCAATTAGTAAAAGAACTGAGTCTGAGCTTATAGCAAAAAATGGTTCTTCATTTAAAGCAACTAAAGGGGCTCCTCAAGTTATAATGGATCTTTGCGGTTTACCTGAAGAAAAAATGAAAGCTTCACAAGATGTTATAGAATCTTTTGCAAAAAGAGGTTTTAGAACTCTTGGTATAGCAAGAAATATGGGGGATAAGTGGGAATATCTAGGAGCTATCCCAATGTATGATCCTCCAAGAGATGATTCAGCTTCTACTATAGCTGAAGCTAATGCTCGTGGAGTTAAAGTTGTTATGGTAACCGGGGATGATACAGCTATAGCAAAAGATACAGCTTCTCAATTAAATCTTAGTACAAATATAATACCAGCTGCTGATATATTTAAAGAAGGTATGGATGAGTCTAAAGTTTCTACCGCTATTGAAGAAGCTGGTGGATTTTCAAGAGTATTTCCAGAACATAAATATAAAATAGTAAAAACTCTTCAAGATAAAGGTCATATTATAGGTATGACAGGTGATGGTGTTAATGATGCTCCGGCTTTGAAGCAAGCTGATGCTGGTATTGCTGTATCTGGCGCTACTGATGCCGCTAGAGCTGCTGCCGCTATTATTCTTACAAAACCTGGTTTAAATGTAATAATACATGCAATAGAGGCTTCAAGACAAATATTTGCGAGAATGCTTAGCTATACTGTATATCGTATTACTATGACATTTGCTTTAATGGTATTTATTGTTTTATCAATGATATTGTTTCCATCTGTTAGAGGTATAGCTGGTTCTTTTGCACCTCTTACAGCAATTATGATAATACTTCTTGCTTTATTAAATGATATACCTATTATGACTATAGCTTATGATTCTACAAGTATAAGCAAAACTCCAACTAGATGGGATATGAAACGCACTTTAAGTGTTTCAACTGTTTTAGGGGCTTTAAGTGTTATTCAAACTCTTGGCTTTATGATTTATATGATCTGTAATATAGGTCATAAAGTATGGGGTATTACAATTAATGTTAACGATATTCAAACAATGATATTTCTTCAACTTATAATAAGTGGAAGATTAATGTTATTTTTAACTCGTAAATCTAATGCATTCTTTAAAAAACCTTTTCCAGCTTGGCAACTTCTTGCAGCTTTGATAGGTACTCAAATTTTTGCAGAACTTATTACAGGTTTTGGTTGGAATGCTATTAGTATTGCAGCTGTACCTTGGACATTACATGGGTTTATATGGGTTTATAATATTATTTGGATGATTGCTTTAGATATTATTAAAAACTTAGTTTATAAAGGATTTAATTCTAAAATTAAAGAGCAAAAAATAGCTGCTAAAGCTTAAGATGGATTAAAGTTTGAATGAAAATGGCTAGATATTCTAGCCATTTTTTTATTTATTTTTTTTTGGAAGATAACTTTTAAAATTTCTTCTACTTGTTTCAATTTTCTTATCTGCTCTATTAAAATCAATTAAAACTATAAATCCTTTGGGCTTATTATTAGAGAATTTTATATTAAATTTATGCATATTTGAAATATTTTTTACTATAGCAAGTCCTAGTCCTGTACTATTTTTATTTTGCTGATTAACTCTAAAAAAAGCCATCCCTATTTTATCTAGATCTTTTTCTGGAACACCAATTCCTGTATCCTTAATGATAAATTTATCTTTATCTAAAAACAGATCTATTGTTGCCTTTTCTGGACTATATTTAATAGAATTTGAGATAAGATTTGTAAAAATCATTTTTATCCACTCTGGGTTACCAAGAATATAAATATTGGGAGATATATCAATTTTTAGGTGGATTTTTTTAAGAGTTATAAAATAATCAAACTCTTCTAGAGTTGATAATAATATTTGAGATATATTAATTTCTTGAGCAGCAAAAGTATTTTTTAAAGAGTGCTCTATTCTTGTAAGAATTAAGAGATTTTCAACTAATTCAGTTGTTTTATTTACCCCCTCTATTACTTTATCTAAAGAGCTTTCTATAGCGTTAGAGTCTAGGCTCATTAAGCTCATTTTAGCTACTTCAGCTTGAATTTTAAGACCAGTTAGAGGGGTTTTTAATTCATGAGCAGCATAGGAAGTAAAAGATCTTTCCCTCTCGATTAAAGTATTTGCCCTTTGGGTAAAGTAATTTAATCCATCGATTAAAGGGGTTATTTCAGATGGAATATTTTTTGTATCTATAAGTGTTATATCATTTAAATCTTGATTTTTTATAGATTTTGAAATATTTTTTATCCTTTTAAAGCTTATATTTAGAATAATATTTATTATTATAATAATGAAAAATAAAGTTAAAAATATAAAATAAGTTCCTATTAAAATAGCTTTATTAATTTTTTGATTTCTATAACTTATAGGTTGAAGAACAATAATATTTAGTTTATTTGGTGTTGGTAGGTAGAAGCATTTCCAAGTAGTATTATTAATTTTGCAAGTAAAAAAATTATTAGTTATTTTTGTTGGTAAATTAAATTTTATACTTGATTGAAATGATGAAAATATTATTTTTCCTTTGTTTAGTATTAAAAATTGAATTTCTAAATCACTCTCAAGATTAGATATTATAATAGGTTGAATTGTTTTAGCTGTAGATTTGTAAGTTGAGGTAAATAAATTTGGGTTTATAAGTATTAATTGATGAGCAAATATTTCTTGCTCAATATTCATGAGAGAGTCTATTTGTTTTGAAGCATATGTATAGGAGTTTATAGATATAATGGCCCCAAATACTACTATAATTAGTGAAATAGCAATAAGAAGTCTATTTTTTAAGCTTTGGAATTTTAGCATAATTATATTATCTATTTATTTTTTTAGTCTATATCCTTGGGCATATATAGTTTCTATTATACCTTTACCTATTTTTTTTCTGATATTATGCATATGAACATCAATGCTTGATCCAGCTAAATCATAATCCCAATTATAAATTTTATTTTCTATGTAAGATTTAGATAGAATTTGATCTTGATGGGTAAGAAATAGTTTTATTATCTTATATTCATGAGATGTTAGTTTAATCTCTTGATTATCTTTTGTAACTTTTTGAAAGTTGCTATCTAATTCAATATTTTTATATTTTATAATAGGATTTTTAACTTCAGCACTTCTTCTTGATATAGCTTGAAGTCTTGCATATAACTCCATAACAGAAAAAGGTTTGGGTAAGTAGTCATCAGCACCATTTTGAAGACCTTCTATTCTTTCTTCTGTAGTTCCTTTAGCTGTTAGAATAAGTACAGGAGTTTTTAGACCATTTTTTCTCCAAGATTTTAATACGCTCATCCCATCTTTTCTAGGAAGTCCAAGATCTAAAATTATGGCATCATATATAGCATCATAAGCAGCATTTTCTCCAATTACTCCATCTTGAAACCAATCTACAGTGCATTTTAATTGAGTAAAAGCTGTTTTTATTCCATCACCAATTAAATAATTATCCTCTATTATTAAGATTTTCATATATTTTATCCTTTAAAGTATATTTCCATTTTCATCAATAATGATTTCATCTTGATTATTTATAAACTCTTTTTTAGGTATTTTATTAACAAGTTCTAAAACTTTTTTTGACGGTCTACATATTAAGATCCCTTTATGAGTTTTAATAATAGGTCTGCTCATAATTATAGGGTAGTTTACTATATATTTTATAATTTGCTCATCACTAAGATTAGAATTAATTAGTTGAGCTGTATTAGATCCCGGAAGAATTAATTCTTTCGGTGAGATATTTAACTCTTTTAATAATTCTTTTATAGTATTTTCATTTAATATAGATGTTTTCATATATTCTATAATCTCAATATCCATATTACAGTGTTTTAATAGAGCTAGAGCATTTACAGAGGTTGGACATCTACTATAGTGATATATAATTGCTTTTTCTTTTTTCATTTTAATATTTTTGAAATTAATAATAAGAATGGTTATATATAAAAAATCCAATTAATAGGTATTTAACCTAATTAACTGGATTTTTTATGGTAATTTACTTGTGCGGTAAGGAGGTAAGTAAATTTTTAACTAACTAACTAACTAACTAACTAACTAACTTTATTTAACTATATTTATTTAAACATTATTTATTTAATTAATTCTTAAGAAAATCACTTACTTCTTAATATTTCATAAAAGTGATTTATGAATAAAAATTATATCCTTAGATTTTAAAATTTTTATTAGATTATTTCTTAATTTAAAGAGATCTAGAGATTTATTTCTCTTTAATTCATCTAATATTTCTTTACGAGCATTTTTCATATTTATTTGATATAAAATATTATTACTATCTTGTATTTTATTTAGTATATTTTCTAACGAACTACTATTTATTGCCGTCTTTGTTATTTCAATAAATAAAATAAAGTAATATTTTAAAAATATATCATAGGATAAAATACTAATATCTTTTAAATTTGTATCCTTAAAGTTTCTATAATAGTATTGGTGTTTTTTATAAATATATCCAGCTTTAAGGAAGTAATCTAGTGTATTTTTGATAATTAATTTTAGATTATTACTTGGGTTTATATCTATAAAGTAGTTATCGCTAATAAAGTTTATAAGCTCTTTAGTGTCTAGAAGAAATTTATCTATATTAATACTAGAATGTTTAAGTATATATAGGGCTATAAGACTTGGTAAAATAAAAACATGTCTTATATTATTAAAATAGTAAATAGAAGAGTATAATCCAACCTCATCCAAGTAAATCTTATTATTTGAGTTTAACTGAATTCCAAGATATTTAACGGTAAGAGAGTGCTCAATAATTTCTTTAGGAGATTTTTTAGGTGTATTGATAGTTTTACTATATTTAGTATTATTAATTAATTCTATAAGAGTATTTATATGTTTAGCTAATTTTGCTTTTTCTAAGGACCCTGAGTTCATAAGTAAAGAGCTGCAAATAAGAGATATAGAGTTTAATGAAGCTGCGCTATTAATATTAAACATAATTTTATTTGCAATATTTAATGTATCTTTTTTATTAAATGATTCTATTTTTGAATAATCTATATTAATAGGTTCTCCAAAGTTTAAATAGCATTCGCCAAAGTTTCTAAAAGTTTTTAGAGCTTTTAGCATTAAAAATATACTTTCTTTTTCTTTCTTGGCACCTTTAATTTCAGCGTGATAGCTGCCAACTTCAACTGTTCTTTCATACCCTATATATACAGGGACTATTGTAATAGGAATATTATTATTTTCAGCAGCTGAAAGAAGAACTGATAGTACTCCAGTTTTTGGATTTAGAAGTTTTCCAGTTCTAGATCTTCCACCTTCTATAAAAAATTCTATAGGATTTCCTCTTAAAAATAGGTTAGATATATATTCTTTAAATATAGAGCTATAAAGTCTATTTCCCTGAAAATTACGTCTTATAAAAAAAGCCCCACCTCGTCTAAGTATGGCTCCACCACCTTTAAAGTTTAAATTAACTCCAGCTGCTATATGAGGAAGAGCAAGACCTTCATGGTGAAGTACATATGAAAGTAGCAAGTAATCTAAATGGCTTCTATGGGAGGCTATATATACTATATTTTCACCTTTTGAGGATATTTCTCTTAACTTTTTAGCGCCTAAAACATTTATACCTTTATAAAGTTTGGTCCAAATAATTTTAAAGATCTTATCAGATAATCTAAGACCTGTATAATTCATATTTGAAGCCATTTCATTGATAATTTGTTTAGCTTCTTTTTTAGGGTTTATAAATATTTTAGAAGTTTCTTTATATTTTATCTTAGTAGCTTTTTTAGATTTATTTAGTTGCTGGATTATATTTAAAACATTTTCGCTATCTAGTATATTTTTTATTAAAGATTTTCTATAAGGAAGCTTTGCTCCTGTTATAGCTTTATTTTCTTTATGTATTAAAATTTCTCCTGCTCTTTTAAGAAGCTTTTCAAGTTCTAAATCATTGTAACTATTTAATTTATCTTTTTTAATAAGCTCTTTTAAAGAAATTGGTTTTGAGAATTTGATAGAACTAGTTCTTCCGTGGAGAACTATGCTAATAAATTTTTTAATACTATTTTTATAAATTCTAGTTAATTTTTTATTATCATAGCCAGGAGCTCTATTCCATAGTATTGAAGTAGTTACAATAAGAATATCTTCGCTACCATTTAAACAGTATTTTAAATATTTTTGAAATATTTCTTTTGAGCTTGATTTTTTATCATCTAAAAAAATATATGATGAAATATCTTGATTATCTATAGTATTTTTTAATAGAGGATTTTTAAGACCAACTTTTAAAGCTTCTCTTTTTAAAATTAGTAATTCAAAGTATGATTTTACAGGCATTAAGTATAAAATTTTTTGATTATCTTCTATATTAAATTCTACTTTTGGATTCTTTGGGATTGGAGATATATTAATTATAGGAGATAAAAGATATATATTTAATTTTGCTATAATTTTTTTATAAAAATTTATCATATTTTTTTTAGTTTAGCCAAGTTTACTTTTAAGGATTTAATTATTTTATTTTTAAATTCTACTTGAACTCTTAAATCATTTTGAGAGCCTTCTTTAGCTATTATAGTTCCAATTCCAAATTTAGAGTGCTCAACTTTTTGGCCTACATAGTATTCTTCATTTTTATTGTTTTTAGTTAAAGATGGATCTTTTATAAGAGATTTTATATCATTATAATCTCTTTCTTGTTGTATGTAATTATCATACTTACTTTTGTAAGTATTTCTTTCGGAGTTAGAGTATTTATTATATCTTTCGGAATTATAGTTATTTAATGAATAGTTACTTTGTGAGTATTTATTTCTAATCTCTGGGTCTTTAGATATATTTTTTAGATTAGATGGAATTTCATTTAAAAATCTAGATTGAATACAATTTTTGTGAGTATTATATAAGAATTTAGAATTAGAATGAGTTAAAAATAGGTTTTCACGAGCTCTTGTGATAGCTACATAACAAAGTCTTCTTTCTTCTTCTAGATTATCTTCGGCTATGGATGATTTTAAAGGAAGTTGATCCTCTTCAAATCCAACTATAAATATATTTTTAAATTCAAGACCTTTAGATGAGTGTATAGTCATGAGGTTTACTGAGTCCTGTTTAGCCTCTTCATTTGAGCTGTTTAAAGAAATGCTTTCTAAGAATTTTTCTTCAATTGTTTCATAAGCCTCTAAAGAATTTATATTTTCTTCTTGAAAGTTATAAGCTGCTGAGATTAACTCTGTTAAGTTTTCAATTTTAGTAGCGCCTCTTATAGAGTCTTTTTTATAATACTCTTCAAGTTTTGCATAAGTAATGACATCTTGGATAACTTGATTTAGTTCAGATACATTTTTTGATTTTTTAATAGCTTCTATGACAGATATAAATTGAGTAAGCTTTTCTCTTATTCCTTGATTGAAGTTTTCATCTAGAGCTATAATTTTTGAAGCCTCATATAGAGATACTTTATTATCTAAAGCTATGGTTTCAATTCTAGATAAAGATACAGCACCAAGACCTCTTGCTGGGACATTTATAACTCTATTAAAAGAAATATTATCGGTTGAATCTAAAGCTAGTTTTAAATAAGAAAGCGCATCTTTAATTTCAGCTCTTTCAAAAAAACGTATTCCTCCAAAAATAATATAAGGAATAGATTTCTTGCCTAAAGCACCTTCTAGTGATCTTGATTGAGCATTACTTCTGTAAAGAATTGCTATATCTGAATAGTTAAAACCTTTCTCTTTAAGGTTTTGGATTTTATTGGATATATAATTTGATTCATTATCTTGATTAGCTGCATTATAAACTTGAATTAAAGAACCTTCATTATTTTCTGTCCAAAGTTCTTTTCCAAGTCTTGAATCATTATTTTTAATTATGCTATTAGCTGCTTTTAAAATAGTATTAGTTGATCGATAGTTTTGCTCTAATTTTATAATTTGAGCAGGAGTAAAGTCATTTTCAAAGTTTTGAATGTGTTTTATTTTAGCTCCCCTCCAACCATATATAGATTGATCATCATCACCAACTGCTATAACTGGAATGGGGTTTTCTAAAACTCCAGATCCTGATAGAAGTCTTACCCAGTCATACTGGATAGTATTAGTGTCTTGAAACTCATCTATTAAAATATAAGAGATTTCCTCTCTATATCTTTTAAGAATAGATGGATTGTTTTGTAATAACTCAAAAGATCTAAGTAAAAGTTCAGAGAAATCAACTAAGCTTTCATTCATACATCTGTTTTCATAAGCTTCATATATAGAGTATATAGCTTTATCAGTTGGATTTTCTGTATTTAGATTTCTAACTCTTATACCTTCTTCCTTTTTAGAGCTTATTATAGATGCTACATTTTTAGGTTTATTAGCTTCTATATCAATATGTAAGTGGGTCATTATATTTTTTATAATTCCAACTTGATCATTAGTATCTAAAATTTGAAAGTTACTTTTTAACCCAGCTTCTTGGTAATTATCTTTAAGCATATTAAGAGCGATGGAGTGAAAAGTTCCTATTAATGGGCTATAGAATTTATAGCCAAGGTTTTTTCTTATTCTTTCTTTCATTTCCTTAGCTGCTTTATTAGTAAAAGTAACAGCCATTATAGAGTTAATAGAATAGTTATAGTGGTCTATTAAATATATAATTCTTTGAGTTAAAGTATGAGTTTTTCCGCTTCCAGCTCCAGCTAGTATAAGGTAGTTACCAATTTCTGCATGGACTGCTTGATGTTGCTTAGGGTTTAAATTATTCATTTCAGATTTTATTAAAAGTTTGGTTTTGAGTAAAAAGAGAGTCTCTCATGTGTTAAAGGGTGATTAAATTCTATATATTTAGAGTGTAAGCATAGTCTATTTCTTAAGTTATAAGCTGCTTTATGAGAGTAAATTCTGTCGCCTAAAATAGGGTTACCAATTGCTTGCATGTGTAATCTAAGCTGATGAGTTCTTCCTGTAATTGGAGTAAGCTCAACTCTTGCTATATTATTTTTATATTTTTCAATAATTTTATATTCAGTTATAGATTTTTTTCCATATATATAGGAAACTTCTTGTTTTGGTCTATTTTCCCAATCGCATATTAAAGGAAGGTTTATAACTCCAGAGTTTTTTTCTGGGTGGGACCATACTAAAGCTTCATATTTTTTTTGTATAGTTTTTTCTCTAAACTGTTTTTTTAATTCTCTATCAGCAAGCTTGCTTAAAGAGAAAATTAATATACCGCTTGTAGCCATATCAAGCCTATGAGCTGGTTCTGCATAATTAAATTTTTGGCGTACCCTTGTATGACAGCTATCATAATGGATATCAAGTCTTCCAGATACTGATAATAATCCAGAAGGTTTTTCAACAACAGCTATATGGTTATCATAGTATAAGTATTTTAATTCGTCTTTTGGGGGATTATATATAAACATATTATAAAATAATAACACAAGAAGAGTTTTCTTCCTGTGTTATTTTATATTGCTAAGAACTAAAATTAAGCGTTATAAGTTGTGGCAAATACATTACCACCTTCGCCAGTCCAGTCAGTATGGAAGAACTCTCCACGTTTTTTATCTGCTCTTTCATAAGTATGAGCACCAAAGAAATCTCTTTGAGCTTGAATTAAATTAGCTGGTAGAGTTTCAGTTGTGTAACTATCTAAGAATAAAAGTCCAGCAGCAGTACAAGGCATAGGTATTCCAAGCTCAATACTTTTAACTAAAACTTTTCTCCAAGCTGCTTGGCAGTTTTCTAGGATAGCTTTAAAGTAAGTATCATTCCCTAAGAATACTAAATCTGGATTAGTTTTATAAGCATCTCTTATTTTTTCTAAGAATGAGCTTCTAATAATACATCCTTCACGCCATAGTAAAGCAGTATTACCATAGTTTAAATTCCAACCAAATTCTTCAGAAGCTTGTCTAATTAGCATAAATCCTTGAGCATAAGAAATAATTTTAGAAGCTAATAGAGCTTGTCTTACTAGTTCAACTACCTCTTCTATATTTTCTTGAGCTGAAGTATTGATAAGAGTTTTGTTAAATGTTTTAGAGTTAGAAATACGGTCTTCTTTAAGTGCTGAAATACATCTTGCAAATACTGATTCAGTAATTAAAGTTAAAGGAACAGCTTGGTTTAAAGCATTAATACCTGTCCATTTACCAGTACCTTTTTGTCCAGCAGCATCTAGGATTTTATGAAGAACTAATTCATCATTTTCTTTATATCCAAGAATTTTATAAGTAATTTCAATTAGGTAGCTATTTAGCTCTGTTTCATTCCATTTAGTAAATGTATCTTTTAATTGTTCATCATTTAGATTTAAGCCTCTTCTCATAAAATCATAAGCTTCAGAGATAAGTTGCATATCCCCATACTCAATACCGTTATGAACCATTTTTACAAAGTGTCCAGCACCACTATTTCCAACCCAGTCACAACAAGGCTCACCTTTATCGGTTTTCGCAGCTATAGCTTGTAGAATTGGTTTAACGTGAGGCCATGCTTTAGGATTTCCACCTGGCATAATTGATGGTCCAAAACGAGCTCCTTCTTCACCGCCTGAAATTCCAGACCCTACATATAAGATTCCCTTTTCTTCAAGTTCAGCACATCTTTTAATCGTATCAGTATACTCTGAGTTACCGCCATCAATAATTATATCTCCAGCCTCTAAGTGAGGTACTAAAAGATCTATAAATTGTTGAACAGCTGCTCCTGCTTTAACCATAAGCATAACTTTACGAGGAGTTTCTAATTTAGATACTAATTCTTCAATAGAGTGAGATCCTTGAATATTAGTTCCTTTAGCTTCATTTTCTAAAAAATGATCAACTTTAGAGGTTGTTCTATTGAAAACAACAACATTAAATCCGTGATCATTCATATTAAGAATTAGGTTTTGACCCATTACAGCTAAACCTACTACACCTATATCACCTTTTTTCATATTTATTTTCCTTTTTATGATAATTTATATGATGGTAAAAATTATTTTATTAATTGACCAGCTGCTCCATCTAAAAACCACTCTGTAATGCCTTTTTTGGAAGAGATATTGCCAGCAGGGTAAGATGTTTTTGAGGAGTTAATTTCCTTAACGGTAGACGCTTTATCATCTCCTGTTACTATGAAAGTAATTCTTTTTGCGTTAGATAGAAGTTTAGCGCTCATACTAATTCTAAACTGAGAGTTATACGGGTTTTGAACAACTAATGCTAAACTTTGTGAGTCTAAATTATTAGCTTCAGGAAATAAAGATGCTGTATGTCCATCAGATCCCATCCCAAGCATAATCCAATCAAAACAGGGAATAGAATTTTGTTTTTCTACTTTTACTGAGATTTCTTGCTCATAGCGAAGAGCTTCAGCTTTATGGTCTATTGCTTCACCTATAATTCTATGTATATTTTCTTTGGGGATAGAAATATTGTCAAATAAAATTCTCTTAGCTTCTCCATAGTTACTATCTGAATTTTCAGGTTTAACAAGTCTTTCATCACACCACCAAAAATGAATATTGTTCCATTTGATTTGATGTTTTCCTGAATTATATTTTTCTTCAGTAAGAAGTTTAAATAAGGCTTTGGGAGTGTTGCCACCAGATATAGCTATATGAATACCTTCAGATTCTTGACTATAAGAAATAAGCTCTTGAGCTATTTTTTCCATTAAATTTTGAACTGTTTTGAAAATAATCGAATTCATAATCTTTTTTCCTTAGCTAGTTTATCTTTCTATTATTGTCTTTAAAAGATTGTCAGACTCTTTTGGACCCCAAGACCAGCATGGATATTGGTATACTTTAGGGTTATTATTTTTATAATCAATTATAGGCTGTACAAATGACCAGCATGCCTCTATAGTATCACTTCTTGTAAATAAAGTCGCATCACCTTTTAAAGCATCAAAGATTAATCTTTCATAACCAAGCATTAAGTGAGTTGTTTTCTCTATGGATGAGTAAGCAAAATCTAAACACCCTTCTCTTGTATTAAATCCTTCTCCAGGCTCTTTAAGATTAAATTTAAAACTTAAAGAAGCATCTGGCTGAATTTCAAATATTAAGCTATTTCTCGCACTATTTTTAAATAAGCTGTTTTGATTTTCTTTGAAATGAATTGTAATTTCAGCAAGTTTTTTTGGAAGTCTTTTTCCAATTCTAATGTAAATTGGAGTATCACTCCATCTTTTATTTTGAATATTAAGTTTTAAAGCTATAAAAGTTTCTGTTTTTGAATCTTTAGCAATACCTTCTTCATCTAGATATCCAGGTAATTTTTGATCATTATTTGAATTTTCTGAATATTGCCCTAAAACAAGATTTGTATTAAGATCTTTTTCATTAAAAATTTTAATATTTTTAATTAGAGCTGTAATTTGATCTCTTATTCCATTAGCATCCATTTTCTGTGGTGCTTCCATAGTAAATATAGCAAGAGTTTGAAGAATATGATTTTGAAGCATATCACGCATAGCTCCAGCATTATCATAGTATCCACCACGTTTTTCAACACCAATAGATTCAGCTGAAGTTATTTCTATATAATCTATGTGTTTATTATCCCAAATAGTTTCAAAAATAGGGTTTGCAAATCTTGTGACTATTAAATTTTGAACAGCTTCTTTACCAAGATAATGGTCAATTCTATATATTTGATCTTCATTAAGATCTTTTGCTAATTCTTTATTTAAATCTATAGCAGAGGAAAGGTCATACCCAAAAGGTTTTTCAATGATAAATCTTTTCCATCCATCTTTCTCTTGATTTAATCCTACACTAGATAAATTCTTAACTATAGTTTTATATAAAATAGGAGGAGTAGATAGATAAAATAAAATATTATTTTTATCAAGATTTTTATTAATAGATTTTAATTTTATATTAACAAGACTGTAATCTTCAGGATCTGCTGTATCTATTGGTTGATAATATATATGGGATAGAAAATTATTTAAAAGTTTTTCATCATATTTATTATTAGCTAAATCATTTTTTAATTTTTCTCTATACTCTTCATCACTAAATTTTGTTCTACTTACACCTATAATTGTAAATTTTTCTGCAAGTTTATTTGTTTTGTATAAAGAAATTAATGAAGGCATTAATAATCTTTTGGTTAGATCTCCTGATGCCCCAAATATTACTAGAGTATATTTACTCATTTTACATTCCTTTTTATAAATTTTATTGTTTTATAATTTTTAAAATATCAATTTCTTTATCACAAATAGCGATAAAAGATGGGTTTTTAAATTTATCTTTATTATATTTTAAAAAGTTGTTTTTGTAATTAACAAGTTTGCCACCTACACCCTCTAACAACCCTTGAGCAGATGCGCTATCCCATTCAGAAGTAGGGCCATTACTTAAATATATATCTGCTTTATTTTCAAGAATTAAACCAGCTTTTAGACCGCTTGATCCATATTTAATAAATTCATATTCAAAATTTTGAGATAAAATATCTTTAATTTCATCTAGATTAGCATTTCTTCCTATAGCAATTCTTATTTTTTGATCTAAATTTAATTTTCTTGGAGAAATTTTATAAAATTTTGAGTTACTTAAAATATATGACTTATGTTTATCCATTAAATAAGTTCTATTTATACTTGGAGAATGTACTACTGTAAATATAGGGTTATGATAATGCATAAAGCTTAGCATTATAGCAAATTCATCTTGTCCTTTAATAAATTGTTTAGTTCCGTCGATTGGATCTATTAGCCAATATAAAGGGTTTTTTTTAAAATCTATCTTAGTATTAGCTGATTCTTCTGTAATAATTAAGTGCGAACTAACTTTTTCTATAGCTTTTATAAGAAGTCTATCAATAGCTATATCGATTTGAGTTACTGGAGTGCCATCATTTTTAATTTCAATTTGTAAATTATTCTTATCATCTAAGCTATCTTTATAATAATTTAAAAGAATTTCCCCAATTTTGTAGACTTCATTTAACAAAGAATTAAAACTACTATCTAAAAGCATATATAACCTTTTTACATTTTAATGGTCTTTAATATATTTTAATATGTTTTAAAAGAATATAAAGAGATTATTATTTAGAATTAGTTTTTAAAAAGCGTATCAAATCATTTAAGGCTACTAGATTTTTAGATTCATTAAAGTTTTTATCGCCTAAAAGATTTTCTAATCTATTTAATGGATATTTTATAATTTCTAAAGGTTCTGGCTCATCACCTTCTAGCACAGAAGGTATAAGATCTTGAGCTATAAATATATGCATAGGACTTGCCATATATCCAGTTGAGCTATATACAGTTCTTATAAATTTGATATTATTAGGTTTTAAACCAATTTCTTCTTGAAGCTCTCTTACTGCAGCTTCTTCAGGAGTTTCTCCTTTGTCAACTTTTCCTTTTGGAAAATTGCGTTCATAAATTTCTGTAGCACCGCAATATTCATTAACTAAATAGACATAATCTTTTTCAATAGCTATTACAAGAACAGCAGATCCTTTATGAGGCGTTAGTCTTTCGTACTCTCTAATTTCACCATTTGAAAACTCTATATCTAACTTTTGAACTTCAAAAAGTTTAGTTTTAGCTATAGTTTTAATATTACTAATTTTTGGCAATTTTTTCATAGTTTAGCCTTTGTAATTAATTTATTTATACATATATAAATTATAATTGATATTATTTTTTTATACATATTAAGAGATGAAGTTAAGAGAAATAAAACAAGAAATTAGAATTGATAAATGGCTTTGGGCTGTAAGGTTTTGTAAAACAAGATCTATTGCAACAAAATTGATAGATGGGGGACACATTAAGCTTAATTCATCTAATACTAAATCCAGCAAAAAAATATTTATAGGCTCTATTATAGAAGTTAAGACAAAAGATTTTTATAAAGAGGTAAGGGTTATCAAATTAATAGAAAAAAGAGTTTCTTATCAAGAAAGTATATTATGTTTTGAGGAAACTAAAGAGAGTGTAGAGAAAAATAATTTAATATTAAGTAATAAAAAGTTAAAAATAGATATAATAACTAAAAAACCTACAAAGAAAGAGCGTAGGGATCTTGAAAATTTTAAAAAAAGAAGGATGTATGAATAATATTACTAATGAAATTAGAAGCTTTTTATTTAAAGATAGCAATATAAACGGAAGAGCTGTAAGATTAAGCAGTCTTTTTGATGAATTGATAATTGATAGAAATTTTCCAGAGATTGTAAAATCAAAACTTTTAGAACTTCTTGTTTTAAGTTCCCTTATTTCATCAACTCTAAAGTTTGAAGGGGATATGACAATTCAAATTCAAGGGACTGGTCCTTTAAATATGCTTGTTGTAAATGGAACTAATAACTATGAGTATAGAGCTAGTGCAAGGTATATAACAGATGAAGATGTAAATGATCAAAATCCAATAAGTATTGATCAAATAACAAATAAATCTTCTTTGCATGAAATTTTTGGAAGTGATGCTCTTCTTGTTATATCAGTTTTACCTAAAGATGGTAGACGATATCAAAGTTTTGTACAGCTTGATAATATAAGTCTTACGAGCTCTGTTGAGAATTACTATAAAACTTCAGAGCAGATAGATACAAAATTTATTATAAAAACAAGTTTTGAGGGAAGGTATGCTTTTGGAATAATGATTCAAGCTATGCCTAGAACATTTGAGCATTTGGTGGATATAGATTTAGAGGAGCTTTATATTTTATCTGAAACTATAAAAGAAGATGAAATCTTAACTCTTGATATACAAACTATTTTATATAGATTGTTTAATGAACATGATTTCTATCTTTATGAGTCAAATAAGTTAAAATCATATTGCACTTGCTCAAGGGAAAAATCTTTAAATACATTAAATTTATTTCCTTATGAAGAGCTCCTAGAAATACTTGAGGAATCAAATGGAGATATATCTATGACTTGTGAATATTGTGATAAAAAATATAGCTTTTCTTTAGATGATATAAACACTTTAAAAAATATTATTACTAATTAATTTAAAAATATCCAATAGGGTCTATAATTCCTGTAATTTTGGTATTTTTTATATCATCTTTATTAAATTTATATAGGTATATATGCTTAAGAGCTTTATATATAGGAGCTCTTGAGTTGTGAAGTAAAGTGATTACTCTATAATATTTATTTAATTTTTTTATAAATTTATCAGATTCAATAACTATTAAATCATCTTCTTGGAATTTATCTAATTCTAGTAAGATGTTTTTATATATTCTGCAGACTTTATTTTGATCAGAATTTGATATTCTAATCCTTGCTTCTCGACTAAATGGAGGAAGCATGTATTCTTTAAGCTCATTAAGTCTTGAGATGCTAAATTTATGATATCCGTTTTGAAGAAAATGAGTTAAAAACTCATTTTTAGGATGATATGTTTCTATTATAATTTCACAGTCAGCTCCAAATCTACCAGCTCTTCCAGCTACTTGTGTATAGGTTTGTGTAAAATTTTCTTGAGCTTTATAATCTTGGGAGTAAAATACATAATCCATATTAAGCATTACACATAAAGTAAGATTTGGAAGGTTGTGTCCTTTTGCAATCATTTGAGTACCAATTATAATAGAAGCTTTAAATTCTTTAATTTTATTTAGTTTCTTATTAAATTCTGAAGTTGTTAGACTTTCTTTATCAAAAACTTCTATTGGATAATTAAAAAATTTGCTTAAGTTCTCAGCAACTCTTTCAGTTCCAAATCCAACAGGAATTAGGCCATCTTCACTTTTACATTCTGGGCATATTTTTGGAGGGTTTATAGATACTTTACAGTGAGAACATTTTAAAATATTTTTAGATTTAAAGTATTTAAGAGTTTTGTTGCAATTTAAGCAAACAGCTTTCCATGAGCACTTATGACAAAATAAAACTGGACTATAGCCTTTTTTATTGATAAAAATCATAACTTGTTTATTATTTTTAAGATGTTTTTTTATGCTTAAAAAGCTTTCATCAGATAAACCATATTTTAGTGATTTTTGATTTAAATCAATTACTTTGTGGGTAATATTTCCTTTTGAATATACTCTTTTAGGTAGCTGAATTAATTGGTATTTAGAGTTTAAAGCATTTGATAAAGTTTGAAAGCTTGGGGTAGCACTTCCTAAAATAAGTTTTGAGTTATATATTTTCGAAGCTACTACGGCTATATTTTTTCCATTATAATTAAAATCATCATCAAATTGGTAATAAGAGCTATCATGTTCTTCATCTACTATTATTAGATCTAGATTTGCAAAAGGAAGAAATAAAGAAGATCTTGTGCCTATAACTATATCAACTAATTTAGTTTGAATATTTAGTATAATTTCAAGTTTCTTTTTAGGTGTCACTTTAGAATGATATTTTGCAATATTTACATTAAATCTTAAGTTTAGTTTTTGTAAGAACTCATCTATAAGACCTATTTCAGGAACTAAAATTAAAACCTGTTTTGATTTTAAGATGCTATCCTCTATAAGTTTTAGATATACCTCTGTTTTTCCAGATCCTGTTACCCCTTCTAAAAGAAAAGTTCCCTCTTTTTTAGAAGAGATTTCTTTATATGCTTTTTCTTGGTGAGAAGTTAGAGTAATTTCTGATGGGTTTATAATACTTTTAGTATTTGCTTTAAGTTTGGATGGTAGATTTAGGTTAAACTGAAATTCATCTATATTTTCAAGATTTTTAAAAGCTTTTTTAAATTCAGATGAAAGATATGCTGGGATATTTCCTGATATTATCTGTGGAAAATTTAATAGATAGTAGTTGGAAACCCACTGTAAGATATCATAGTTTTTTTGAAAAATGGATATATTAACTTTTTTGATTATAGATTTAATTTTAAATTTTAAATTATTTTTAAGCTTAATATTATCTTCTATTACAACTCCAAGTAGGTTTTTATTTCCAAAAGGGACTATTACTAGGTCTTTTATTTTTATATCATTATTAGCAAAATAATAAAAATCATAATCAAAATTAGTTTTTATAGCTACTTTAATAAGTTTCATTTTGAATAATCCTTAAAAAATATGATAAAAGTTGATATAATTATCAAAGAAATATATAATTTATAAACTATACAATATAATTAATATTTAATATACATGTGGTGTTAATTAGTTTATTTTTAATTAATAGCGACATGTGGAGATAATTATGAAAGCTGGAATTCATCCAAATAAAACTTTAATTACCGCTACTTGTTCATGTGGTAATAAAATTGAGTTTAGCTCAACTTTAGGTCACGATATTTCATTAGATGTATGTGGTAAATGTCATCCATTCTATACTGGTAAACAACGTATTCTTGATACTGGAGGACGTGTTGATAAATTCAACAAACGTTTCTCTATACCTTCTACTAAAAAATAATTTTTGTAGCAAGTTTTATTAAGAAAATGTTAAAAAATTATCAGTTTAATAGCTGATAATTTTTTTTTAACATCTCTTCAAATAAGTCTATAGAAGTATGAAAATTATTCTAAGAGTTATTTATATAGTTATTATATATTTAATTCAGCCTTTTTTTATTGCTCATCTCTGGAATAGAGGTCGAAAACTTCCAAACTATAGAAAAAGAATTCATGAGAGATATTCTTTTTACAATAATTTAAATTTAAAATATAAAGAATCTATTATTATTCACTGCGCTTCTGTTGGTGAGTTCCAAGCATCTATCCCATTAATTGATAAACTTTGTAATTTTTATCAGGATAAAAATATTATTTTAACTTGTGTAACTCCAACTGGCTCAGAAAGAGTTAGTTCTTATATAGAAAATTTTTATAAGAAATCCTCAAAAGATTTATGTATTAAACATGTTTATTGGCCTTATGATCTTCAAGGTGCAACTTCTAGATTTATTAAAAGATTTAATATTAAAGCTGTTATAATATTAGAAACTGAAATTTGGCCAAATATTTTTATAAAGCTTCAAAAAAAATCTATTCCAATATTTTTAGTTAATGCTAGATTGTCTGAGAATTCTTTTAAAAATTATTTAAAAGGATCAACCTTATTTTCTTATGTTCTAAGAGATGTTTTTGTACTGGCTCAGAATAGTGAAAGTAAAAATAGATTTATTTCTTTGAAAAATTCTAGCGCTAGAGTTATAAATACTGGAAATATTAAGTACGATATAAATCCTAGTTCTCAAATCCAAAAGTTTTTAAATTTTAAAAGTGATTTTAATTTAAATGAAAAATTTATTTTTGTGGTAGCTAGTACCCATAAAAATGAAGAAGAGTTAATTTTAAAAATGTATAAAAATCTTATAAAAGAGAATAAAAATATTTTTTTAATATTAGCTCCAAGACATCCTGATAGATTTAAAGAGGTTGAAAATTTAATTAAAGATTTAAAAATTAGTTATAGTTTAAGAACCAATTTAGAATCTTTAAATAATAAAAATATCCTTCTTTTAAATACTCTTGGGGAGCTTGTTGGGGTATATAGTGTGGCAAATCTTGCTTTAGTTTGCGGAAGCCTTTTGCCTTCAGGTGGTGGGCATAATCCAATTGAGGCCATATCAGTTGATTGTCCAGTTATAACAGGTAAATATTTTAAAAATTTTTTAGAGATCTATAAAGAGCTTTTAGATTCAAAAGCATCTTTTGCTATGGATATAGACGAGCTTTGCAAGTTTTTAAGGGTGGAAAATAAAGAAACTCTTTTAGATATGAAACAAAAATCTAAAGAGATTTATCTAAGAAATAAAGGGGCTATAGATGCCTCATATAAATTTATAATAAAGAATATAACATGAGTATAAATATAGCTATATATCCAGGAACGTTTGATCCATTAACTTATGGGCATTTAGATGTAATAAAAAGATCTGCTAGTATTTTTAAAGAAGTTATAGTAGCTGTTGCCCAGAATCCAACTAAGAAAACTCTTTTTACCTTAGAAGAAAGATTGAGTTTTATACAGGAAGCTATAAATCCTTATAAAAATGTAAAATGTGTTAGTTTTCAAGATCTTTTAGTGAGTAGATTTAGAGATTCTGTAGTATTAGTAAGGGGTCTTAGATCTGTTGCTGATTTTGAGTATGAAATGCAATTGGCTCAACTTAATAAAAAATTATCCTTAGAATATAACTCTAAAGATGGTATAGAAACTGTATTTTTACCACCTAGTAACTCTCTTAACTATTTGTCATCAACAATGGTAAAAGAGGTGGTTCGTCATGGTGGAAGGGTGTCTAGTTTTGTTCATGATTATATAGAGAAATCTTTAATAAAAAAATTAAATAAAAAATAATAAAAAGGAAATATTATGAATACTTTAGAAAAAATTAAAAAACAAATTAGTGAAAACCCAGTTCTTATTTATATGAAAGGTAGCCCTAAATTTCCAGGGTGTGGCTTTTCTGCTAGAGCATCTGAAATTTTAATTAATTGTGGAGTTTCTTTTTCTTTTGTAAATATTCTTGAACATGCAGATATAAGAAAAGAGCTTCCAGTATATGCTAATTGGCCAACTTTTCCGCAACTTTGGGTTAAAGGAGAGTTAGTTGGCGGATCTGATATTATTCTTGAAATGTATCAAAGTGGTGAACTTCAAGAGCTTTTAGCTTTTGCAAAACCAGTTCAAGAATAAATATAAAATTTATTCTTGTTTAAAGTAAGAGTAAAAAGTAAGTGGTAATTTAATATGAGCGTTTTTAAAAGTGTTAAAAGTATTGTTCAAACTATTACAAATCTAAAATCTGAATTTTTAGATAATAATGCTTTATTTCCAAATAAAGTTAAGCTTAAAGCTTTGATTCAAGATTCAGAAAATATAGTTAACAATTCTTCAAAATCTCTTCTTAAAAGTCAAACTGAATTAAGAGATAGTTTAAGATATTTGGGTAATGATAAGCTTGAAGTTTTAGATTCAGAGTTGAAAGATTTTGTAAGTATTTTTTCACAAGTAGAAAATATTAGTTTAAATTCATGGAGCTTAAAAAATATTTTTAAGATAAAATTATCTGATAATGTAAAAGTTTCATTTAAAAAAATATTAGATGATTCATCTAAATATACTTTTTCACCAATTGAATTAAATATTAGCTCTAATGATGGATATCAAGAGGTACTTGGAGCTTATGCTAAAGATATTGTTTTTTCATCATCAAATTTAGATCTTCTTGAAAGCAATTTAAATTTAGTGTTAGCTAATGATATATCTAAAGATTTTTTAGATTGTGATTTAGAGCATAAAGAAATTAACCTTGATGCAGCTGTATCTAATAAAGAAAAAGCTGAGCAGTTTGCATTAAAGTGTGGTCTTGAAATTGAAAAAAATAAAATTATTTTAAATGCTATAGAGCTTGCAAGGCAAAATATATTAAATTTAAGTGATCTACTTTATTATACTACTGAAGAATTAAATTGGGTTGTAAATAATCAAGGTTTTAAGTTTAAATATTATAATGCAGGTGGTAAATATATAGTTTTAAGAAGTTTGAAACTAGCTTCTTTAGTTGAGTTATTAATTAATATATCTATATTAGACAGAGATGGTAATTTACTTAAAGACACTTTAAGCGAATTGATTTACTTTGATAAAACTTATTTGCAAAATCCTTTATTATCATCTAAAGTTTTAGATGGGAGAAATTTAATACAAGATCTTGAATTTTCAACTCTTTATAAAAAAATAAAAGAGCAATTTTAAAATAACTTTAAATAAAGGAAAAATTTATGACAGGTGTCGAGCACTATTTAGCATCTTTTTTTGGTTATGCAGCTGATGTTTTTATAATCGCTGCTTATTTAATGAAAAATATTAAATTATTAAGAATAATTGTAGCTATTGGTTGTTTGTGTTTTGTTATATACGGATGCATAATTGGCTCTATCCCTGTAGCGATAGCCAATGGGATAGCTTGTTTTATAAATGTATATTATTTATATAAAATTTATAAAGATGAGTTTGCTAAAAAGAAGGAAGTTATCGCTAAATCTAATTAAAAATATTTAGGTAATAAAAGCTCTTATAAAAATTAGGGGCTTTTATATTTTTTGACAATTAGAACAGTAAAAACTTACTCTTTGGTACTGAGTGAGCTGTTTAATTTCTGAGCTACATATATAACACTTCTTACCACCTCTTCCATAGACCATTAGGTTTTGTTTAAAATGCCCTGTATCACCATTTGGTTGAATAAAATCTTTTAGTGATGTTCCACCTTGCTTAATAGCATCTTTTAATATAGTTTTAATTTCTAAAACTAAAGTTTCAATTTTGCTATAGTCTATATCGCAAGCTTTCGAAGCTGGATGAATTTTTGCTTTAAAGAGACTTTCTGAAGCGTAAATATTGCCAATGCCTGTTACAATAGAGCTTTCCATTATGAGAGGCTTAATAGCTTTAGATTTTCTAGAAGTTATCGAGAATAAGTATTCTGGAGTAAATTTATTAGTTAGTGGTTCTAGGCCTAATTTATCAAATAGTTTGTAATCAGCTAAATTTTTAAAAAATAACCAAGCCCCAAATCTTCTTGGATCATGGTATCTTAAAACTATATGGTTATCTAAAAATAGTTCTATATGCTCATTTGATTTTCTTTGGGTATCATCTTTATTTATAGAAATACTTCCGCTCATTCCTAAATGGATTACAATATAGCCCTTATCTAAATAAAGTATTATATATTTTGCTTTTCTTTCAAGCTTCAAAACTTTAAATGGGGTTAAGTTTATAATTTCATCACTTATTGGCCAGCGAAAATTTTTGTTAAAACAAGTAATTTTATATATAGTTTTATTTAGTAAATAAGGGGTGAGTTTTAATTTAGTAACTTCAACTTCAGGTAATTCTGGCATTTTTTTATATATTAAAATAAACTTAATATACAATATTAGCATATTAAGTTTAAATAAGAGTAAGAAAATTATGATAAATATAGTGCTTTATGAGCCTGAAATACCTCAAAATACAGGAAATATTATTAGATTATGCGCTAATATAGGCGCAAAACTTCATTTAATAGAACCTTTTGGTTATATATGGGATGATAAAAAATTAAAAAGAGCGGGTCTTGATTATCATGGATTAATTGAGCTTACTAAATATGCTAACTACCAAGACTTTTTAGATAAAGAAAAGCCAGAAGCTTTATATGCTATGACAACTAAAGGTTCCGTATCTTTATATGAGAAAAAATATGAAGATAATGTATATTTAATGTTTGGTCCAGAATCTAGAGGTCTTCCTAAAGAGGTTTTAGATTCTTTAAGTAATCGAAAAATTAGAATACCTATGGTTCAAAATAGTAGAAGTATGAATCTTTCAAACTCAGTGGCAGTAGCTGCTTTTGAAGTATGGAGACAAATGGATTTTGTAACCTTTATAGATTCTAATCCTATAAAAAATTTTTAAGGCTCAACTAAGTTTTGCTGAGTTAGTAGATCATCTATTACTTCTGATATATCTTTTTCACAATAAAGAGCTTTGTATATAGCTTCTGTAATAGGCATGGATACTCTATTTTTAAATGCCAAAGAGTATATTTCTTTGGTGTTGTAATATCCTTCAGAAACTTGTTCTATTTCTTTTATAGCATCTTTAATTTTTGTTTTTTGGCCAAGTAAAATTCCAAGTCTTCTATTTCTTGATTGATTATCAGTACATGTAAGGATAAGATCTCCAATTCCACTCATTCCATTAAAAGTTCTTTCATGGGCCCCTAATTTTACACCAAGAGCTTTAATTTCAACAAGTCCTCTTGTTATAAGGGACGTTCTAGCATTAGCACCAAATCCTGCTCCATCTAAAATTCCTGTAGCTATAGCTATGATATTTTTAGTAGCACCACCAAGTTGTACGCCTATAGTATCATTTGTTAGATAGATACTCATATTTGGATTTTTATGAAATCTAATTTGGGTTTTTGTAGCTAACTCAAGATCTTTGGAGGCAAGGGTTATAGCAGTTGGAAGGTTTGAGGCTATTTCTTTTGCAAAAGTAGGACCTGATAAAATTCCAAATTTAATATTACCCAAAGTTTCTTCTATAACTTGCTGCATAAGCCTTCCATTAATTGGATCAATGCCTTTAGTTGTAATAACAAGATAATGATTTGAGTTAATAAAAGGTTTTAACTTTTTCAAAGTTTCATTAAAGCCAAAGCTTGGAACGGCTATGATAATGTACTTTGAGTTTTTAAAAATAATACCTAGATTATTTTCTATAATTAACTTAGATGGAAAAATGATATTAGGTAATGAAGGGTGAGCTCTATTTTTATCTAAGATATTCATTTTATCTTTATTTCTACCCCATAAATATACTTCTTGAATGTGTGATAAAGATATAGCTAATGAAGCTCCGAAAGATCCAGAGCCAATTATTGCGCATAAATTAGAAGAGTGCATATTATTTCATTACCTTAAATCTTATTAAGCTTGCTCTTGTTGTTGAGTTTGTTGCTCTAAATAATTCATAAATAACTGTTCAAAATTAACTGGAGTTAAGTTAAGTGGAGGAAATCCACCTTTATTAACTAAGTTAGAAACTGTTTCACGAGCGTATGGGAATAGTATATTTGGACATTGAGCATTTAATGTATGAGCTAAGTCAAAATCTTGATATCCAGTAATAGTGAATATTCCAGCTTGAGTCACTTCACAAATAAAAGCAGTTGTTTGATCTTTAATTGATGGATCTTCATTTAGAAGAATTGTTTCAATAGATAAAGTAATTGCTATTTCATAATTGTTATCTGGAAGTTCATTTGCTTCAGTATTTATACTAAACTTTAGTTCAGGATTCCAAGGTTGATCAAAAATTTGAGGTAAATTAGGCGCCTCAAAAGATAGATCTTTTGTATAGATTCTTTGAATCTGGATATTTCGATCAGTAACACCTTGAATAGACTGAGCTTCAGTAGCTTGATTATTTTGACTATCTGTCATAATTTATACCTATTTTATTATTTTTTAGAGATTAAGGGTAGGTTAGCGTTAGTCCAGCCAGTTATACCTTCTTTTAGACCACATACTTTGTATCCTTCTTTAATTAATTTAATTGCAGGGTCTTGATATCCAGTTCCATCTTTTGTAACTAAAATAAGAGTGAAATTTTTATACTTTTCAATTGATTTTAATACTTTATCATCAATATCACTAAGACTTAAAGGGCTGCTGCCAGCTATATGTCCATTAAAAAAATCACTATCATTTCTTATGTCAATAAAAATAGCTAATTTATTATTTACAAGATTGATAGCTATAGATCTATCAAGAGATTTTGCGCGCTTGGAAAGACCTGTGAAGATTATAACAATAGATACTATAGCTAATATAATCCATATTACAAGAAGTAGTATATGTGATGAAAAGTATTTAGGGGCGCTACTTAGCATCGCTTGAATAGTTTGAATAATTCCACTCATTTAAGTTTAATTCCTTGAAAAGATAGGCTTTGATAAATTAAATTAGTATTTTTTTATCTACTATGTTTAAATTTTCGTCAATATCATAGATAATAGGTTGCCCTGTTGCTAATTCTACTGCCATAATATCATCATCTGATATTTGCTCTAAATGCTTAATTAAAGCTCTTAATGAATTGCCATGAGCTACGATTAAAACATTTTTACCATTAAGAAGTTGCGGAGCTATAGAATCTTGCCAATAAGGAATAACTCTTTCTAAAGTAACTTTTAGATTTTCGCCATCAGGGATAGAATCAGATGGAATATTTGAATATCTTCTGTCTTGGTGTGCAGATAAAGGATCATTTTTATCTAATAATGGAGGTAGAGTATCATAAGATCTACGCCAAATTTTAACTTTTTCAGCACCGTATTTAACAGCAGTTTCTTCTTTATTTAAACCTTGTAAAGCTCCATAATGACGTTCGTTTAATCTCCAGCTTCTAGATACTGGAAGAAATAATTGGTCAATTTCTTCTAAAACCAAATTTGATGTTTTAATGGCACGTTTAAGAACTGAAGTGTAAACAATATCAAATTCTATATTTTCTTGACTTAATTTTTTACCAGCATTTTTTGCTTCCTCAATACCTTCTGGTGCTAAGTTAACATCAACCCAACCTGTAAATAAATTTTTTTTATTCCATTCACTCATACCGTGACGAATTAGAGTTAGTTTCATATATTTAACCTTAAAACTATTTGTTTTAATCTAGTTTATTGAAAAATTATGATTTTATTATATAAGAATTAATTTAAATAATCTATTTGGTTAATAGTTATATGAAAAAGTTATAAAATATACCAAATGAACTTTCATTGTCATTTCCATATATACCTTGGAAATATAAGTTAGGTAATAGGTTATATCTAGCTATGGCTTGAGAATATTCATCAAATAGATCCAGTTCATATCCGACTATTAAATTTCTGCTAAGTTTTGCGCTAAAGCCAATTCCTGTATTTCCATCAATGGTTACAGCCCCAATGCTTACTGTGGCAACTCCTTTTATAGTGCTAGTCACAAAAGCGCCAGCTTGCTCTAAAGCAAGACTTAAAAGAGCTGTGTTTACACTAGAGTCACCGACCTCAGTATTATTATTTAATGATCCACCAGTTAATAAATATGATAAAATTTGATACTTAGGCATAGATGGGTTTGAAAATAAACTAATTTCTAAATGATTTAAAAATCCATAAGCATGTATTCCAACTGTTATATCAGGAGATCCGCTAGAGTGAATATCTTTAGTTGCTGTAGCATTTAAAATTGGGTGTTCACTATTTGAAAATATTAGACTTCCAGATTTTATATTAAGGATTTGACCATAAGCACTATAAGTTCCTCCGGTTAATTTTATAACCCCTGAGATATTTACTTTTTGAGAGTTTTTTTGAATATTAAGTTTTCCGGTTAAATTTGTACTAATTCCATACTCATCTAGCTGAACATGTTTTCCTAGGCTAATATTCATATTTATATTTGTTTTATATCTTTTGATAGGATGGAAATAAGTTTTTTTATTAGTGATTATTTTTATATAAGGACTTTTTGAAATAAGATTTATCTTATTTGTAGTTTTCTTATAATTAATAGATGCTATTGGAATATATATATTCCCTGTTATAGAAGTTACCCCTTTGAAGTAGTCTAAATTTATATTTTCATTTATACTAAAATTGCCATATCCCGGGTAGTTTAAGTTTAAATTTTTAGAGTTAATTTGAATATAGCTTTTAATAAATTTTGTTGAAATATTTGAAGTATTTCCAGTTATATTTATTGTGGAATTTTGATCTGTATTTAAACTGCATTTAAGATTTAAATTATCTTTAATGAAGTTCATTTTAAATATTCCATTTTTTATTTTGATTGGAATTTTCATAAAGTTAATGGCTATATTATTAATATTGAGACTACCAAATATAGTTGGCTTTTTTATATTTCCGCTTATAGAGATATTTGAGTTCATAACTCCATATACTTTATCACTATTAGGTAAAAATGGATTTGCTATATTTAAATTTAAATTCGAAATATTAAAATTACTTTTAGTTATATTAATATTAGAGCCTTCTTTTTTGAAAGTGGAGTTTAAGTTTACTGTGCCACCATTTTTGCTTGTAAGATTTCCTTGAATATTTAGAATATTATTATAAAGGGATCCATAAGTGTTAATAGAGTTTATAGTAAAGTTTATAGGTTTAATAATAGATTTATGGTAAATATGTATTGGGTTGATAGAGTTAATGCTATAAGCAATATTTGGCTTAGTTAGAAGGTTTTTAATGTTTAGAAATCCATTTATAGAGCCAGAGATTGTTGTATTTTTATTTTTTAATATAAAATTAAATATAGAGGTTTTTAAAAATGGTACTAATATAGAAATATTGCTACTACCTTTTTTTATGTATACTTTATTAAAGTTTATATTAGTAAATTGATTTAAAACTTTAAAAGGGCTTATAAATATAGAACGTTTAGATTTCAAAAAGTTTATTTCAATATCAGGATCTTTATTTAATGTAAAATTTCCAACATTAGTATTTAGCAAGAAATTATTTATTTTTCCGTTCCAAAAATTATCTTTAAATAGCCCATCTATTTGCATAAAAAATTTAGAAGTTTTTGAATTTTCATAAATTGATATAGCAGTTTCTTCATCCTTTGAATTTATATTTAAAGAAATATTATGAATACTTATGTTGTTGTATAAAATATTGTTAGCCTTTAAATTAAAGCTTATAAACATGGGTTTTAAAGTATTAATATTTCCAATTAAAGACATATTTTTAAGGATAAAATTTCTAAAGCTAAAACTTCTAATTTTTCCGTTAAAACTAATTGAAGGGTGAAGGTAATCCCCCTTTATATTTACATTTGTAAAAATATTTTGAATCTTAAGGTTAGCAAGTATTAAAGGTTTATTATTATCTAAATACAGATGAATATAAGCGTTAGATTCTTTGCTAAATTGACCATGAAAATTTAATAAAAGATTTTGAAATTTTGCTTTTAAATTATTAATTAAAACATTATGATTTATTAAATTTTCAATTAAAGATCCATTAATATATAAAATTTTTTTATTATAATTTATGGATGAGTTAATATTGCTTATAGTTATATATTTATTTATTTTTCCATAAATATAAGAGATATTAGAGCTAGCATTAATAGTAATTGGAATCTTAAATTTAGATAAATTTATATTTGTTATCTCTTCATGAATAAAAGCATTAATTCCATTCTCTAAGCTAATTCCTCCTTTTAAAAGGATTTTTCCATTTAAGGCGTTTATTTTTAAATTAGATAGAGTTAGGTGCTGAAAGTTTCCAAAACTTCTAAGGTTTATTAAGGTATTTACTCCATTTATAATAGCTTTACCTTGGGCGCTAATATTATATCTTGAGCTATTCCCATTAATTTTTATATAAAAATCTTTTGATAGAAAAAGTAGGGTTGAGTTTTTAGGATCTATATTTTTTATTTTTTTTATATAGGTGTTAAATACAATGGGAAAATTTTGTGAGTTAGGATAAATTTTTATATTACTATTAAATATTGCAAATCCAGAACCTGTAATTTGAGACTCTATATTAGTTTTGAAGTTTCCACATCCTGAAATTTTAAAGTTTTCATGAAGTTTATTAAATATTATAGAAATATCTAAATTTCCATAAGTTTTAAATGAGTTTAAATTTAAATATCCACTATATGTAGCATTTATTACTTTATTATTTATAGAAAGATTTGAAATATTAATAAGTTTAGATGTCCACAAAGCATTTTTTAGATTAATTTTACTTAAATGCAAATATTTTTTAGAGTAGTGTATGGTAAGACCTGTATTTGTAAAGTCTTGAACTTGTAAGTTTATATAAGCTTTAAATTGTTGAATATAATGAAGTATATTATTTTGAGATGTTTGTTTTATTAAATATTTACTAATATTTTTGGTTTCTACAGATGTTTTTCTAAGAATATTTCTAGTTTTAATATCTTTATTTAAAGAGGTTTTGGAATTTAGAATATTAACTTGAGAGTTGCCTAATGTAATATTTTTTGCAGAGATATCTATATGATTACTTAAGGTTGTATTCTTTATTTTTATATTGTTTAGATATATGTCTACATCTTTAGTGTTTATATTTACTAAATTTGTAGAAAGATTTGTAATAGAAATTCTAAAAGGAATAGTGTATATCTTTCTAATAGGGCTTTGAAATTTATATAGGTTAATATCTGTTTTTTTTGTTTCTTGATCTATTTTAGAGTTATTAGGTTTGTTTATATTTATCAATACTTTAGATGATTGAAATTGATTTATATGGATATCATCAAATATTAAATAAAATAGATTTAATTTAACTTTATTATTGGTTAGAGTAATGGAGAGATCTTTAGTTTTTATATTTAAATACCCTATATCTAATTGAGTAAAAATATTTCCAGTAATATTTTTAATTTGGATATTTTTATTAAAGTTTAAGGAGTATTTTATAATTTTATGTTGAATACTGCTTATAGATAAAAGGATACTTATAGTGATTATTAAAGATATAAAAACTAATAATATTTTTTTTATTATACTTTTCATTAAATATTAATTCCAATTCCAATATAAGCTTCATATATAGAGTTATCTTTTCTATAGTTTAAAGGTGTTGCTATATCAAGCCTAATAAATCCAATAGGGCTATTGTAATTTATTCCAATACCAGCACCATAATGTATATTACTAGGAGCAAATGAATCTGCCGCAATTCCTGAGTCTATGTAAGCAGACCCCCATAAATTACGGTAAATTCTATGAAAATACTCAAAAGAAGCTGTAGCCATGTGAGTTCCGCCAATGTATTCATCACTTGAATTTGTAGGTGATATACTATCATAAGCAAATCCTCTTACACTATTCATACCTCCTGCAAATAATCTTAAGTTAATAGGTACCTTATTAAAATTATCTGCCTTTAAAATACCAAGTGAACTTCTTGCTATAAATAATTGATTTTTAGTAATATTATGAGTGTAAGATCCAAACCATTCAGCCTCCGTAAATCCAGTTGAGTTGGCAAGTTTATTATTTGCTGCATTTAAAACTATTTTAGATAAGAATCCATTATGTAGAAATAGTATATTTTTATAACTGGAGTACTGAGCTTTAATCTGGATATAATATACAAATGTATTACTAAGTCCTGTTTCTGAGCTATTATTATCTGAATAATTTTCTTTTTCATAGTTTAATCCCCCAGATAAGATCCAGTTATTTTTAAATTTCCAGTATCTTGCAAAGCTTAAAAAATAATTATTATTTGGAAGCCAAGCTACATTATTTGTTTTTTGGAGTTGAGTTCTTGTGTTTTGGTTTCCAATCTTAGTAGTTAATTTATAGTAATTATTTAAAGGATTACTTTTTAATGGAATTCTATAAGTAAAGTTTAAATTATTATTATATCTAGAAAGGTAAAAACCTATTCTAGCGCTTTGCCCATAAGAGTTTATTTTTGCTTTTGAAAAACTTACTTCAGTATAAGCCCCAACATCTGTATCATAACCAAGCCCTAAGCTAGTCTCTATTTCATTTTGAGGTTTAAAATAAATATTAAGATCTACCTCTTTTTTCTTTTTGTTTATTTTAGGGGATATGATTGTGTATTTGAACCATCCCGCATTATCAAGATTTGCATTAATCTTTCTAAGATAATTTAAGTTATAGTATTGGTTTTTTTTAAGCCCAATAATTGGATAAATATAAGCTTTTTGAATTTGAGGGTTATTAAAAATTAATTGCCCAAATTTATATCTTGAACCGCTATTAATTGTGATAATTAAGTTTGCTGTATTTGCTTTTAAATTGAGCTCAATAGAAGATTTAGTTACTTTCCCAGATAGATATCCATTACTGCTTATATATAAGTTAATTTTAGATATTAAGCTATCGAATTTTTGTTGATTTAGTATGCTATTTATTTTTGGTAGTTGATTTTTAATTTCTTTAAAAAAGGGAGTTTTTTTAAAAGAGTTATTAGCTTTAAGTGTAATTATTTTAACTAATATAGGTTTTCCAATATTAATATTTACTTTAAAGTGAATATTAGGTTTTTCAAAAGCTTTTATCTCTATAGTTGGATGAAAATAACTATAAGCTTCTATAGCATTTAAAATATGATTTTTTAATACATATATATAAGCGCTTGTATAACTTGGTTTTACCTCTTCGTTTAGAGCAAGAATATACTTATTAATATTTTTAATAATAGCTGGATTATTGTTAATTCCTGATATATTTACACTATTTTGTAAATTGGAAGCATATACAAAAGAAGGGATTAAAAATATAATTAAGATTTGGATTTTTAAAAAAAATTTATATTTTTTCATACCTTATAAAATGTATTTCTAAATGTGTTTGTGATACTATAAAAATATCTATTTAAGTGAGATTATTTTAACATTATAGATAAATTTCTTAAATATTTTATTAATAGCTTTTGTAAAAAATAATAATAAAAGTAATTAAATTAAAAAGGACTAATATATGAATCAATTAGATCAATTAAGTAAAGTCACTACAGTTGTAGCTGATACAGGTGAAATTGAAGCAATTAAAAAATATATGCCTGAAGATGCAACTACTAACCCATCTTTAGTTCTTAAAGCTACTAAAGTTCCTGAGTATAAATCTTTAATTCAGGAAGCTATTGATTATGCTAAAACTAAAGTATCTTCAAAAGAAGAGCAAGTAGTGGAAGCTTTAGATAAAGTTTCTGTAAATATCGGTCTTGAAATTTTAAAAACAGTTCCAGGTAGAGTTTCAACAGAAGTTGACGCTAGACTATCTTATGATACAGAAGCAACTATAGCTAAAGCTCGTAAATTAATTAGTTTATATAATGAAGCTGGAATCAAAAATGATAGAATTTTAATTAAAATTGCTTCAACTTGGCAAGGAATTAGGGCGGCAGAAGTTTTAGAAAAAGAAGGTATTAATTGTAACCTTACTCTTTTATTCTCTCAAGCTCAAGCTATAGCATGTGCTGAAGCTGGTGTATTTTTAATCTCTCCATTTGTTGGGCGTATTTTAGATTGGTATAAGAAAAATACTGGTACAGAAAGCTATGCTCCAGAATTAGATCCAGGTGTTGTATCAGTTAAAGGTATTTATAACTATTATAAAGAGCATGGTTATAAAACTGTAGTTATGGGTGCAAGTTTTAGAAATGTTGATGAAATAAAAGAATTAGCTGGATGTGATAGATTAACTATAGCTCCATCTTTATTACAAGAACTTAAAGATTCTAATGAAGAATTAGTTACCAAGTTATCTCCAGTTGAAGCTTCTAAAACAGTTTCTGCTAAAATGACAGAAGCTAAATTCCTTTGGGAACATAATCAAGATCCTATGGCTGTTGAAAAATTAGCTGAAGGTATCCGTAAATTTGCTGAAGATATTGTAACTTTAGAAAATACTTTAAAAGATATGCTTTAATAATTAATATTATTAATACATAAATTTTTTTAAAAAAATATAACCACTTATTGCTTAGTTAGAATAAGTGGTTATTTATAACTTTCAAAGAGTTAAAATTATTTAATTTTAGCTTCTTTGTAGATAACATGCTTACGAACAACAGGATCATATTTTTTGATCTCCATTTTTTCAGGCATATTACGTTTATTTTTTGTAGTTGTGTAAAAGTGTCCTGTTTCAGCTGATGATACAAGTTTGATCTTTTCACGAGCACTTTTTGCTGCCATCTTAAAATTCCTTAAATTGATTTACCTGCTAGACGCATTTCTTTAATTACAGCATCTATACCTTTTTTATCTATAGTACGCATACCTTTTGCTGAAACGCGTAAAGTTACAAATTTATTTTCACTTTCAACCCAAAAACGATGAGTGTGTAAGTTTGGTAGAAATCTTCTCTTAGTTGCATTAAGAGCGTGAGATCTATTATTACCAGATAATGGCTTTTTGCCTGTTACTTGGCAAACTCTTGACATGATTTATCTCCAATATAAAGATTAAAAAGTAGTATTATTACAATTAATACTACTTTAAATTATAATAAATTTTAATTATATTGCAATTTTTATTGCAATATAGTATTACTTATTTGGGTAATTTAACAGATGAATGTTTATATCTGCTAAATTTCTTAGCTATCATAATACAGATAGTTGTACATAATCCAAAGATTTCTCTTTGATGCATTTTATAGATAGATAGGTATAGAGGTCTTGCTTTTTTACCTTTAACAATACCAATATATTTAGCATCACCTGCTGATGAAAATTTACTCATTGAGATCATAGTTCCGTGATCATGATATACATAGTCTTGAAGTTTTTGACCTTTTAGTAATTTTTCAATATTTGAAGTACAAAGTTTAGCCATTTGAGAAGCTGCTTGAGCTCTTGCTGGAACTAATTTTCCTTCTTCATTCATAGGGCAAGCACAGCAGTCACCAATTGCAAATATAAAATCATCTTCAGTTGTTTGAAGAGTTTTTCTAACTACTAATTGATTTAATCTATTTGTTTCTAAACCATCTAAATGTTTTAAGAATTCAGCACCTTTGATACCAGCTGCCCAAATGGTAAGATCAGAAGGTATAAATTCATCACTTTTAGTTTTGATTCCAGTTTCTGTAATTTCTGTAATGAATGTTTGAGGTTTTATAGTAACATTTAAGTCAGTAAGTTGTTTTGCTACTATTTCTGCTAGTTTTTCGCGGACTGGACCAAGAATTCTAGGACCTGCATCTAGAAGATTAATTCTTAAAGAATCTTTTGTAATATTTGGCATACCACTTTCGCATAAATCATCAGCAGCAGCCTTTAGTTCAGCAGCAAGCTCAACACCAGTTGGACCAGCGCCAACAATAGCTATATCAATACCTTTGTTATTTTTATTTAAAGATAATTTTAAGAATTCATTAGCAATTCTTTGTTTTACTTTTAAGGCGGTCTCAACGTTTTCTAATTTATATGCATATTCATTAACTCCAGGGGTATTGAAGTCATTATTAACAACACCTACAGCAATAACTAATACATCGTAAGAGATGGTTCTTGTATCCACTAATAATTCATTTGTATCTTTAGAGTAAATTGGAGCTAATATAATTTCTTTTTTGCTTCTATTCACAGAGGTAAAAGTACCTTGCACAAATGTAAAGTGCTGATGTTTTCCAAGCAAAGGAATATTCATAGTGTCAAAATGAGTATCTAAAGTTCCAGCTGCCACTTCATGTAGATGCGGTTTCCAGATGTGAGTTGATCTCTCATTTATAAGTATAATTTCATTAGATTTATCTTTACCAAATTTTTTTCCAAGAAAAGTAGCTAGTTCTATACCACCAGCGCCTGCTCCTGCTATTACGATTCTTGTCATAATAATTGCTCCAAATAATTACAATTTTAAATAGTATAAGTATATTTTATTTATTTTATACTCTATAGTTATTTTATTCTATATTTTTTTGTAAAATATGCTTATTTAAAGGATTTTAATATATTTTTGTAATAGTTTAGAAAGGTAAATTAAATATAGCTAGCAAGAGTTTAAGTTAATAATTTTTACTAGTTATAAGGTTTTAAAATATAAGTTATTTAGTAAGCTTCCATAGCTTGTTTAAATCTTCTAATTTTTTACCTTTAGTTTTAGATAAATAGTTTTAGGTAAAAGAAATATGTAAATATTATAATTAAAATTAAAAATCTTATGAATATAAAATAAGGTAAAGATCTATTCTATAAATGATTATTATTTACTGAGTTATTAACTACCATAAGGTATATTTGGCAGTCTATTGTGCAGATACAGCAATCATCATACTAATTATTTTACAAAGTATAACTGAGCTTAACTTATAACCCTAGTATCATATCCAAATAGAAATCCCATAAAGGATGATATTGAGGCTATTAATAATAAGATTTTATTATTCATATATTCCTTAGGAGATAATGTATTTAGATTAAAATTTAATATTGCTATTATGAAAGTTTCAATATGGA
>JAWXTV010000002.1:0-45312 GCA_044433245.1 Psittacicella sp.
GGAAGGGGGGGGGAGTAAATCACTACCAGTAGCTCCAGGCACTGCACCTTTAACTAATAGTAAACCACGTTCTGCATCAACACGAACAAGAGTTAACGATTGAACTGTTACTCTTTCAGCGCCCATGTGTCCTGCCATTTTTTTACCTTTAAACACTCTTCCTGGTGTTTGGTTTTGACCAACAGACCCGTGAACACGGTGTGATAATGAGTTACCATGAGTAGCATCTTGAGTACGGAAATTCCATCTCTTAACCCCACCTTGGAAACCTTTACCTTTTGATGTTCCAGTAACATCTACTTTTTTAACATCATTAAATAACTCAACACTTAATTCTTGCCCTAAAGCATAAGTGTTTTCTTCTTCAATACGAAATTCCCAAAAACCGCGACCAGCAGGAGTTTGCGCTTTAGCAAATTGACCTGCTTCAGGTTTAGTTACACGTGCTGCTTTCTTAGTACCAGTAGTAACTTGAATAGCAGTATAACCATCAACTTCTAGAGTTTTAACCTGTGTTATACGGTTAGGTTCAACTTCGATTACTGTTACAGGTATAGATACGCCGTCTTCATTGAAAACACGAGTCATACCTGCTTTACGGCCGATTAAACCAATCATTATTTTAATCCTCTAACTCTAAGAAATTAACTTAAACTTATTTGAACATCAACACCAGCTGCTAAATCTAAACGCATAAGTGCATCAACAGTTTTTTCAGTTGGTTCTACGATATCAACTAATCTTGTATGAACACGAATTTCGTATTGATCACGAGCATCTTTGTTTACGTGTGGTGAAATAAGAACTGTAAATCTTTCTTTACGAGTTGGTAAAGGAATAGGTCCGCGCACCTGAGCACCAGTACGTTTTGCTGTATCTACTATTTCTGTTGTAGATCTGTCTATCAAACGATGATCAAACGCTTTTAAACGGATACGGATTCTTTGGTTCTGCATGAGACCAGAACTCCTATAATTTAATTAACAAAAAAAACTACACCATTCTTTGCATTTTTATTTTTTAGCAAGAAAGTGCGGTCAACCTTTTAATATATAGCCTGTATATCACAGACATTGTAATAAAATATTATTATATAAATCTAATATTTATGCTATTATAACATAAAAAAATTACATATCAAATCAATGATCTATCTTGTATTAAATGCAGTTATACCAAGTCTTATAATACTAGCTTTAGCTATAATTGCAGGTAAAAGAAAAATAGCTGACAATATTAATATTAATGCATTGTCTGTTTTTGTTGTAAAATATGCTATTCCAGCTGAATTATTTTTATACTCTTGGGGTACAAAAATAAGTGATTTTGCTCATGATATACCTTTTATAATTATGATTTCTATCGGAATGATAGCTGTTTGGTTTATCGGGTACTTTATAAGTAAAAAAATATTAAAACAGACTCCAAGTCAAGCATCTATGTACGCTCTTACTTTAGCTTTACCTAATGTTGCAGCTTTCAGCTACCCAGTACTTAATGGTTTATTTGGAAAAAGCATTCAAGTAGATCTCTATGCTGCTATTGCTATTATAATGACTGTATTAGTGACCCCGCCTCTTACTTTAGCTGTTCTTGAAAAAGAAAATGTTAAAAAATATAAAAGTAAGAATTTACTATCCTTAACTGTACCACTTAGCTTTAAGGTTTTTAGAAATCCAATTATACTATGGCCAATTCTTGGGTTAATATTATCAGCTCTACATATTAAAGAGCCTCAAATAGCTATACACACCCTAACTCCATTAGGAGATGCTGCTACTGGAAGTGCAATATTCTTAACAGGACTTGTTGTATCAGCTAGAAAGTTTAGAATTACAAAAGGAGTTATTCTAGCATTCTTAACTAAAAATCTAGGGCAGTCTGCAATAATCTTAGCCATTGGATTTTTATTTCACTTTCCAATGCAAGAAATTATATACGCAACTTTAATAGGAACTTTAGCAACAGGATTTTTTGGAGTTATGCTTGGAAAATATTACGGAGTTGATAATCCAGAAGCTGAATCATCTTTATTATTCTCAACAATCTTTTTTGGAATTGCCACAATAATTTATATTTATATTTTAGGTGTACATTAAATTTTATAATTTTCCAATATCTAAAAATTTAGATCTAATTATTTTTATAGTTAGATCTTTTTTTATATTTTTAAAAAAAATAAAAGAATAAAAATTTAAAACTTTTTATTTGAAAATTTAGATGGTGCTGATAGGCAGGATCGAACTGCCGACCTCACCCTTACCAAGGGTGTGCTCTACCTACTGAGCCATATCAGCAAATATATAAAATCCCATATATTTAAATTTTTATTTAAATATACAAAATAAAGGTAATTTAATATGAGATTGGAGCGAGCAGCGGGAATCGAACCCGCATCATTAGCTTGGAAGGCTAAGGTAATAGCCATTATACGATGCTCGCTTTTGATGCTTGAATGGTGGAGGGGGAAGGATTCGAACCTTCGAAGGATGAACCAGCAGATTTACAGTCTGCCCCCTTTGGCCGCTCGGGAACCCCTCCAACCTAAAAAACTTGTAGTAAAATAAATAATGGTGCCGACTATCGGAATCGAACTGATGACCTACTGATTACAAGTCAGTTGCTCTACCTACTGAGCTAAGTCGGCTTTATTTATATCTTTTACTTGTTTTTAAGTATAAACATAAATATCATCAAAAGCAAGCTTTTTTTTAAATTTTATTAAAAATATTATTTAACTCTTGTTTAAGCTTGATTATTCCCAGCTTTTTAGAAGAAGAAATTTCAATAACTGGATAAACAACTCCCTCATTTTTCATAAAATCCATAACTATTTTTTTAGATTTTTGTTTTTCTTGAGTGTTTAATTTATCAATCTTAGTTAAAACTAAAAGTATTTGCATCTGCAAATCTTTTGCAAGCTCTAAAATTAATCTATCACTTTCCTTTAAAGGAAACCTTGAATCCATTAACACCACAAACCCAACTAATGATTTTCTTTTATGCAAATATTTACCTAAAGAATTATTCCACTCAGTTCTTAAATGCACAGGAACTGAAGCATATCCATATCCTGGTAAATCAACAATTCTCACTCCTTCCTCTACTCCAAACATATTTATAAGCTGAGTTCTTCCTGGAGTTTTAGAGGTTTTTGCAAGATTTTTATTGTCAGCTAAATAATTTAATAAGCTTGATTTACCACAATTAGACCTTCCAATAAAAGCAACTTCTGAACCAATATCTGGACCTATATTATCTATATTAGTCCCACCTTGAAGATAGTGAGATTTTCTGTAATCAAATTCTTTCATTAATCTTTAAGACCTTTTAAATAATCATTAGTAGCATCTATAGATATAAAACTTGACTCATTTTTAAATCTTGATTTTATTTCAACTAAAGACTCATCTAACTTTTTATCTCCAATTATTAAAATATTAGAAACTCCTATTAACTCCATATCTTTAAGCATAACACCAAAACTTGCTTTTCTATCATCTAAGATAACTTCTATACCTAAATCTTGAGCTTTATTGTATAACTCCAGAGCCTTTTCTTTTACTCTTTCTGACTTTTGCATATTAATTGGAAGTATTGCAAGTTTAAATGGTGCAACCTCTTTTGGCCAAATAATGCCTTTATCATCATGAGACTGTTCAATTATAGCTGCCACAAGTCTTGTTATTCCAATTCCATAGCAACCCATAATAATATCTTCTTTTACACCTTTTTCATTTAATAAATTTAAATTAAATGCTTTTGAATATTTAGTTCCAAGTTTAAAGATATGTCCAACTTCTATACCTTTTTTAATAACTAAAGTGCCTGAATCTTTTGGGGATGGATCACCTACTTCAACATTTCTAATATCAGCTACTATATAGTTAGCTAAAACATCTCTTTTCCAATTAACTCCAAAAAAATGATAATTATCTTTATTAGCCCCACAAACAAAATCACTTACTACAGCAGCTGATCTATCAACTACCACTGGAATATTTAAGTCTATTACACCTAAAGATCCAATTGAAGCTCCTATTACTTCCTTAATTTCTTTTTCATCAGCCATTTCTAAAGGAGATAAAATACCTTCAATTTTTTCAGCTTTAATTTCATTTAAAGTATGATCACCTCTTAAAACTAGAGCTACTAAAGATTTTTCACCCTTTACTATTAGAGTTTTTAGAGTTTTTTTAATATTTACATCAAAAGCTTTAATTAAATCATTTATTGTTTTTAAATTTAGAGTTTCAACAAGCCTTTTCTCTTCAATACCATCCACTAAAACATCTTTAGTTATAGCTTCAGCAAGTTCTATATTAGCTGCATAATCAGATCCAGTTGAAAATACTACCGTATCTTCTCCGCTATCTGCTAAAACTTGGAATTCATGAGAGGCTGAACCTCCAATTGATCCTGTATCAGCTTCTACAGCTCTAAAATCAAGCTCAAGTCTATTTAAAATATTGGAATAAGCTTTATACATTTTATTATATGTACCATCTAAAGTTTCTTGATCAAGATGAAAAGAATAAGAGTCTTTCATTATAAATTCCCTTGATCTCATAACTCCAAATCTTGGACGAATTTCATCCCTAAATTTAGTTTGAATTTGAAATAAATTAATAGGAAGTTTTTTATAAGAATCTATTTCATTTTTAACAATTGATGTTATAACTTCTTCGTGAGTAGGGCCAAGAACATAATCCCTTTCATACCTATCTTTAAAGCGAAGAAGTTCAGGGCCATAATTTTTCCATCTACCCGACTCTTCCCAAAGGGATGCTGGCTGTACAAAAGGCATTATAATTTCTAAAGCATCAGCTTTATTCATTTCTTCCCTTACTATATTTTTAATTTTATTAAGAACTCTAGTTCCTGTTGGAAGCCATGTATACAAACCAAGAGATAATTGTCTAATAAGCCCAGCCCTTAACATAAGTTTATGACTTATAATATCAGCTGAACTTGGATTTTCTTTTAAAGTTGATGTTAAATATTTAGAAGATTTCATAAAATATAATATTAAAATTCAATTATTTTTCTATTTTATACTAAATATCTCTTTTCTAGTAAATATTAAAGGAAATTTTAGCTTAAATGATATAAAATTATACAGATACAAAATTTTTTAATAATAATCAGGGAAAATATGTCTTTAGATATTTCTAAATTACGTAACGTGGCAATTATTGCTCACGTGGATCACGGGAAAACAACTTTAGTAGATAAACTATTACAACAATCAGGAACATTGGCTAATTCAAAATTCACAGGTGATGAAAGAATAATGGATTCTAATGATTTAGAGAAAGAAAGAGGGATTACTATTCTTGCTAAAAATACAGCTATTAACTGGAATGACTATAGAATCAATATAGTTGACACCCCAGGACATGCTGACTTTGGAGGAGAGGTTGAAAGGGTTTTATCTATGGTTGACTCAGTTCTTCTTATAGTTGATGCTTTTGATGGTCCTATGCCTCAAACAAGATTCGTAACTCAAAAAGCTTTTAGTTATAGTCTAAAACCAATTGTTGTTATCAATAAAGTTGATAGACCAGGTGCTCGTCCTGACTGGGTTGTTGATCAAGTATTTGATCTATTTGTAAATCTAGGCGCTACTGATGAACAATTAGACTTCCCTATTGTATATGCTTCTGCATTAAATGGTATTGCCGGATTAGATCATGAAGACATGGCGTCTGATATGACTCCTTTATTCGAAACTATAGTAGAAAAAGCTCCTTGCCCTGATGTTGAACTTGATAAACCTTTTCAAATGCAAATCTCTCAATTAGATTATAATAACTATATTGGTGTTATAGGTATTGGGCGCATTAAAAGAGGTACTATCAAACCAAATACTACAGTTAGTGTAGTAGATTCAGAAGGTAAAACAAGACAAGGTAAAATAGCACAAGTATTAGGACATTTAGGTCTTCAAAGATTTGAAGAAGATGAAGCTCAAGCTGGTGATATAGTTGCTATTACAGGTCTTGGAGAATTAAATATCTCTGATACTATTTGTGATATTAACAATGTTGAAGCTCTACCCGCTTTATCAGTTGATGAACCTACAGTTACTATGTTCTTCTGCGTCAATACCTCTCCATTTGCTGGAAGAGAAGGTAAATACATTACCTCAAGACAAATTTTAGAGCGTCTAAATAAAGAACTTGTTCATAATGTTGCTTTACGTGTTGAAGAAACAGAAGATCCTGATGCATTTAAAGTATCAGGAAGAGGTGAGCTTCATTTATCAATTTTAATTGAAAATATGAGAAGAGAAGGTTATGAGCTAGCAGCATCTCGCCCTAAAGTTATCTATAGAACCATTGATGGTGTTAAACAAGAGCCTTATGAGCAAGTAACTATTGATATCGAAGAAAGACATCAAGGTACTATCATGGAAGTTATGGGAATTCGTCAAGGCCAAATAAACGATATGAATCCAGATGGTAAAGGAAGAATCAGATTAAACTATACTATACCAAGTAGAGGTTTAATTGGATTTAGAAATGATTTTATGACGTTAACTTCAGGTACTGGTATTTTATATTCAACTTTTGATCACTATGATGAAATTAAACCTGGAATCATTGGTAAAAGAAATAATGGTGTTCTAATTTCTAATGGTACTGGTAAAGCTCTTGCTTATGCCCTATTTAGTTTGCAAGAAAGAGGTAAATTATTTGTTGAGCATGCTGAAGAAGTTTATGAAGGTCAAATAATTGGTATTCACTCAAGAACAAATGATTTAACTGTTAACTGTCTTCAAGGTAAAAAATTAACTAATATGAGAGCATCTGGTAAAGATGATGCTATTACTTTAGTTCCTTTTAACCGTCTAACTCTAGAACAAGCTCTTGAATTTATTGATGATGATGAATTTGTAGAAATTACTCCTGAATCAATTAGAATTCGTAAAAAAATGCTAACTGAATTAGATAGAAAACGTTCATTTAGATCAAACGCTCAATAAGAATTAAATGAATATCAGCTTAATAGCTGCTATTGATTTAAAAGGTGTCATAGGGTATAAAAATACTCTTCCTTGGCACCTTCCAGATGATTTAGCATACTTTAAAGAAAAGACATTAAAAAAACCTGTTCTAATGGGCTTTAATACATTTAAGTCCATTGGAAGAACTCTTCCAAATAGATTAAATATTATTATAAGTAAAAATCACTATACAACAAATCCTGAAGATAAAAATATTATTTTCTACAAAAGTATAGATGATGCTTTAAAAAATACTGATTGTGAAGAATTAATGGTGATAGGTGGTGAGCAAATTTTTAATTCATTTATTAATCTTGCTAATAAAATATATATAACAAAAATTAATTATGAATTTCAAGGTGATACATTTTTCCCAAAAATAGATAATTCTTGGAAAATCATTTTTGAACAATACCACCCTAAAGATGACAAACATAGGTTCGATTTTACTTTCTATACCTATGTAAGATCTTGATATATAATTATTTATTTGACTCTAGATAGGTATTCACCACTTCTAGTGTCAACTCTTATAACTTCCCCTATTTGAATAAATAAAGGTACACGAACAACCGCTCCAGTTACCAAAGTAGCAGGTTTGCCACCAGTTCCCGCAGTATCTCCTTTAAGACCTGGATCAGTTTCAGTAACTTCAAGATCTACAAAGTTTGGTGGAGTCACAACAATTGGAGATCCATTCCAAAGAGTTACTATACAATTTGCTTGATCTAAAATCCATTTTGCATTATCACCAACTGCTTTTTTATCAGCTTGATACATTTCAAATGTTTCTGGATGCATAAAATGATAAAAATCTTCATCTTTATAAGAAAAAACTAGATCTAAATCTACAACATCAGCTGCTTCTAGAGTAATTCCTGATTTATAATTAATATCTAAAGTTTTATCAGATAGCAATTTTTTAACTCTAGTTCTCATAAGAGCGTTACCTTTACCAGGCTTAAAAAATTGTGCATCAACTATAACTGCAGGCTCACCATCTAAAATTACTTTAAGACCCGCTTTAAATTCATTTGTGCTATAAGTAGCCATTTATTAACCTCATATTATAAAATACTTATATATGTTATACTAAATTTCTAACATATAAAATATTATTATAATATGGATAAGTATACAATTACCAATATAGATACTATTTCATGGCAATCTGAGCTTAAAAATTCCTTTCTAAACCCAAAAGATTTCTTAGAATATTTAAATCTTAATCCAAAAGAATTCATTAAAGATATTGAAGCTAAAAATTTATTCTCCTTTAGAGTTACAAAACACTTTGCCTCTCTTATGAAAAAGCAAGATCCAAAAGATCCTTTATTTATGCAAGTTATTACTAGTAAAAATGAATTTATAGAACAAGCAGGTTTTAACTCAGATCCTCTTGAAGAAAAAGGATCTAACCCTCTTCCTGGACTTCTTCACAAATACACAAATAGAGTACTTTTAATCTTTAAAACAAGTTGTGCCACTAACTGCAGATACTGCTTTAGAAGAGATTTTCCTTATAGCTCAAATGGTCTTAGCAAGGAAAAACTTTTAGATATACTAGATTATATAAAATCTAAATCTGAATTAGATGAGGTTATTCTATCTGGAGGTGATCCATTAAGTTCTACTGATGAACATTTAAAATGGTTTATTAACAAATTAGAAACTATAAATCATATAAAGCTTTTAAGAATTCATACAAGGTTTCCAATTATGATTCCAAGTAGAATAACAGATAAATTATGCAAAACTTTCAAAAATTCAAGACTTACTATAAGTTTGGTTTTTCATATAAATCATCAAAATGAAATAGATCAAAGATTTACAAACTGTGCTAAAAAATTAAAAGATGCTAATGTTATTTTATTAAATCAAAATGTTCTTTTAAAAAATATAAATGACAATCCTATTACTTTAAAAAACTTAAATATGAAATTAGTTAGTATTGGAATAATTCCATACTACTTATTTCTATTTGATAAAGTAAAAGGTGCTACTCATTTTTATGTAGATAACAAAAAAGCAAAAGAAATTTATCTAGAGCTTCAAAAAATTTCTAGCGGATTTACCCTTCCCAAACTCTCTCGAGAACTTCCAAATCAGGAATACAAAACTCTTATACCTATAAATACATATCAGGATTAAATATGATTAATTTATCTAATAATTTTTCTTTAGTATCAATAGAAGGGCTAGATAATACAACTTTCCTTCAAGGTCAGCTTACAATTGATTTAAATAATATGCAAAATAATGAGATAAGATTTAGTGCCCACTGCAATGCCCTTGGAAAAGTAGAAAGCTTCTTTATATTAGGTAAAAAAGATGATAAATATTTTTCTATCATAGAAAACTCATTAACTGAGCACTTCATAAAATGCTTAAAAAAATATGCAATTTTTTCAAAAATTAACTTTTCTAATATTTTAGAAAAATCAATTAAAATAGATATAGACTTTTCTAAACTAGATATTATTTTTGATAATACTGAAATAAATTTCAAATTTTTAACTAAACTAAATTCAAATAATAAAAGTGTAAAAAACTTACTTTCCTATCAAGATCTTTTTATAAATTATGGAATAGCCTTATTCGATATAAGCCATATTAATAAATTTATCCCTCAAAATCTAAATTTAGACTCTTTAGGAAATTGTATATCTTTTGAAAAAGGGTGTTATATAGGACAAGAAACTATAGCAAGAGCTAAATATAGGGGAGCTAATAAATACTGTATGAAAATATTTAAAGTTAATAATCAAAATATAAATCAAAATATTAAGGCGAAACCTATTAGCTTTTTAATCGGTGAATCAACTCGTAATACTGGTGAAATTTTAAATTATATACAAAAAGATAACATTTTATACCTTCAAGCTATAATTAATAACAAATATGAAAATAAAGATTTCTCTATTTTAATTCAAGAAAAATCTTTACCTCTTGAGAAATTATAAACTTACTTTAATAACTCCTCGACATCTTGACCAATTTCAGGATGTCTCTTTCCATACTCTATAATAGCTTCCATATAACCAACTTTATTTCCGCAATCAAAATGCTTACCTTTAATATTGTAAGCGTTAACATTATTTCCATCCTTTAAGAAAGCTTTAATAGCATCAGTTAACTGAATTTCCCCAGAAGCATCAGCTACAGTTTCTTCCAGATATTTCCAAATTTCAGATGTAAATAAATATCTTCCTGTCACAGCAAGATTAGATGGAGCATCCTCTTTCTTGGGTTTTTCAACAATATTATTAATTGCAAAAAACTCTTCTGAAACTTCCTCTTTATTATTAGGGCTTACCACTCCATAAGCAGATATTTTATCTTTAGGAACTTGGTTTACCATAATTTGAGATTTACCAGTTTTTTTAAAATTTTTAATCATAGAAGCAAGATTATCTTTTTCTAAATCTGAGCTATAATTAGCCATAATTACATCAGGAAGAACCACAACAAAAGGGCTATCATTTAAAAGTTGTTTAGCACATAAAACAGCATGCCCAAGCCCACTTGCAGAACCTTGTCTTGTATGAGAAATTTTAATATTTTGAGGTACTATAGAATTAATTTCATTTAATAATTTAAATTTAGATTTAGACGCCAAAATTGACTCTAATTCATAAGAAGTGTCAAAATAATTTTCTATAGCATTTTTTAAAGCATGAGTTATAAAGATAAATTCTGTAACTCCCGCTTGAACACATTCATCCATTATGTATTGAATAACCGGCTTATCTACAACTGTAAGCATTTCTTTAGGAATGCTTTTTGTTGCTGGAAGCATTCTTGTACCCAAACCTGCTACTGGAATAATAGCTTTCATTTAATATCCTCTTTAATAATTTTTATCTCTTTTGGCGCAGAAATATAAAGTGTTACAAGCTTACCTTTTACTTCTTTTATTTCAATTACCACATTTTTATCAATAATTATTTTATCGCCAATTTTAGTTGTTGTAATAAGCATATGTAAAGTCTACTTTAATATAACCTAAAATTTAGATCTAATAAAATCAATAGCTTCATCTAATTTTAATATCTCAGAAGAAGCGCCCATAGCAAAATCAGGTTTTCCACCACCTTTACCTTTTAGAACTAAATTAATATCTTTCATTATTAAATTAGCATTGAATTCTGAAAGTAAAGATTTGCTTAATGCAACACAAATGCTTATTTTATCTGAATTTTTTGAGAATAGAATCACTAAAGCATCAACTTCATTTACAATACTTTGAGAAATAGTTCTTAGTTCATTAGAATCTTTATCTGAAAGAACTTTAATCAGTACTTTCTTGCTAGAACCAGAAATTTCCTTAACTAAGTCTTGTTTTATAGTTAATAAAGCAGCATTTTTAAAATCTTTAACAAGAAGCTCTAAAGATTTAAACTCTTTTTTAAAGTTATCAATTTTTTGAACTAACTCAGATTTTGTTGAATTAAACTCTTTTAAAACTAACCCAAGCAAATCATCCTGATCTTTTAAATAATCTAAAGCTCTAGATCCAGTTACAGCTTCTACTCTTCTAACCCCTGATGCTATTGCTGATTCTGATAATATTTTAAATAATCCAATATCACCAGTTCTTTCAACATGTACCCCACCGCAAAGTTCGATAGAATTTCCCATAGTAACAACTCTTACAGTATCACCATATTTTTCACTAAATAAAGCCATAGCACCTAATTTTTTAGCTTCCTCTATAGGCATAATCTGAGTGGTAACTATATTATTAGCTCTAATATAATTATTTACCAAAGTTTCAACATTTCTTAACTCTTCTTTAGTTAGAGCTTTATCATGAGAAAAATCAAATCTCAAAAATTCAGGTTTTACAACAGACCCTTTTTGCTCAACATGACTTCCTAAAACAGTTCTTAAAGCCAAATGAAGAAAATGGGTTGATGAATGATTTTTAGAGCTATCTAATCTAAACTCATAATCAACTTTAAATTGAGCTTCTGATTCTATTTTTACACTTCCTTCTTCAACAAACCCAATATGTAAAAATACTCCAAATTTCTTTTGAGTGTCTGTAACTATAAAAACTCCATCTTGAGTTTTTATAAAACCTTTTTCACCCACTTGACCACCAGATTCAGCATAGAAAGGAGTATCTTTAGAGATAAGAATACCTTCCTCATCTTGAAGTAATAAATTAACCTCTTGATTATCTTTATACAAAGCTATAATTTGAGAAGTAAGCTCTTTTTTTTCATAACCTTTAAAGTTAGTTTTTTGGGCATCTATAGATATTGAACTATTATCCATTGAAAATTTATTAGCTTTTTTAGCTCTAGATTTCTGAATACTCATTTCAGCTTCAAACTCTATTTCATCAACCTTAAGAGACTTTTCCTTACAAATATCAATTACTAAATCTAATGGGAATCCATAAGTATCATAAAGTTTAAAAGCTTCTTTTCCAGATAAAGTATCACCATCTTTTAAATTTGCTATAGCAAGATTTAATAAAGACATACCTTTGTCAAGAGTTATTAAAAACTGCTCTTCCTCTTTTTTTAGAGTCGCTTCAATTAAAGCTTCATTTTTAACTAAAATAGTTCCAGCACTACCCATAACAGAAATTAAAGGTTTTACAATTTTATAGAAAAATATATCTTGAGCACCAAGTTTATTGCCATGTCTTATAGCTCTTCTTATAATTCTTCTAAGAACATATCCTCTACCTTCATTTGATGGTTTTACTCCATCAGCTATAAGATAAGCGCAAGATCTTATATGATCTGCTATAACTCTAAGAGATCTATCATTTAAATCTTTAAAATTTAATATATCTGCAATTTGTTTAATTAGAGAGCTAAAAAGATCTATTTCATAATTTGAATGAACATTTTGCATAACAGCAGCTATACGCTCAAGACCCATTCCTGTATCAACACAAGGAGAAGGTAAAGGAGTCATAGAGCCATCACTTAATCTCATATATTGCATAAATACAATATTCCAAATCTCTATAAATCTATCACCATCTTCATCTGGGGATCCAGGAGGGCCTCCAGCTATATCTTCACCATGATCATAAAATATTTCAGTGCAAGGACCACAAGGGCCTGTATCACCCATTTGCCAGAAATTATCAGATGCAAATGGAGCTCCTTTATTATCTCCAATTCTTACAATTTTAGAAGAATCAATTCCAATTTCTTTATTCCAAATATCATAAGCTTCATCATCTGACTCATAAACTGTAACAGTAAGCTTTTCCTTACCTAAACCCAAACATTCTTTTGAGGTCAAAAACTCCCAAGCAAAATTTATAGCATCTTTCTTAAAATAATCTGCTAAACTAAAATTTCCAAGCATTTCAAAAAAAGTGTGATGCCTTGCTGTGTAACCTACATTTTCAAGATCATTATGCTTGCCACCAGCTCTAACACATCTTTGAACTGTTGTTGCTCTTTTATAAGATCTTGTCTCATTACCTAAAAAAACATCTTTAAATTGATTCATACCGGCATTTGTAAATAATAACGTTGGATCATTATTAGGAACAAGTGAGCTACTATCAACTATTTTATGAGATTTGCTTTCATAAAACTTTAAAAAGCTATCTCTAATTTCAGAAACTGTCATAAATTTATTTTGCATTTTTTATACCTCAATAACCTAAAATTAATCTCCTAAGAAACTTTTTAGATTCTCAGATCTGCTAGGGTGTCTTAATTTTCTTAAAGCTTTTGCTTCAATCTGTCTTATTCTTTCTCTTGTTACATCAAATTGCTTACCAACCTCTTCTAAAGTATGATCAGTATTCATATCTATCCCAAATCTCATTCGAATAACTTTAGCTTCTCTATCAGTAAGTCCTAATAGAGATTCTTTCATAGCTATCTTTAAACTCTGATTTGTAGCAAAATCAATTGGAAGCTCTAAAGTATTATCCTCTAAGAAATCACCCAAATGAGAATCATCATCATCACCTATTGGTGACTCCATTGAAACAGGCTCTTTTAAAATTTTAAATACTCTTCTTATTTTATCTTCAGAAATACCCATTCTTTCAGCTAACTCTTCTGAACTTGCCTCATGACCTAACTCTTGCATAATTTGTTTTGAAATTCTATTTAATTTATTAATAGTTTCAATCATATGTACAGGAATTCTTATTGTCCTTGCTTGATCTGCAATAGATCTTGTAATAGCTTGTCTTATCCACCAAGTTGCATAAGTTGAAAACTTAAAACCTCTTTTATATTCAAATTTATCAACAGCTTTCATAAGACCAATATTTCCTTCTTGAATTAAATCTAAAAATTGAAGACCTCTATTGGTATATTTTTTAGCTATAGATATAACAAGTCTTAAGTTTGCTTCAACCATATCCTTTTTAGCTCTTGATGTTTTTCTTTCACCAGCTAATATAGCATCTGTTATATTTCTAAGTTCTAAAATAGAAATTTTATTTCTTATTTCATGAGCTTGAATTTTATAGATAGCTCCTTGAATTAATTTTTCACATTTAGGAAGTCTTACAGCCCAAGGTTTGCTTGATGATTTAAGTTTTTCAAACCAAGCTAATGAATTTTCTTGACCAACAAAGGCTTTTAAAAAAATTCCTGCAGGAACTTTACATAAATCAACAATTTGATTTCTTATAAATCTTTCTTGCTCACCAAAAACTATATAAATACTTTTAATATAATTTACTAAAATAGTAGTTTCTTTATTTGTTAAATTAAACTTACTAAAAATTTCAATTAAAACTTCTTTTTCCTTTAAAAGAGCTTTAGAAGGTTTTTGACCTTTTTCAAATAGCTCTTGCTTTATTTTAATAACTTTATCAACTTGTTTACTTAACTCTGAAAAATAATGCTTTGCAACTTCTAAATTGATTGAATTTTGCTCTTCATCAGTATCTATATCTGAACTTACATCATCAGACAAATCATTTAAAAACTCTTCTGGATCAGAACTTGAGTCATCTTCTTCTATAGAAAAATCAATTGAATCTAAATCTTGAGAATCATCTGCAACATCTAATTTAACAGAGTTATCCATAGAATCTTCAGTAAAACCAGAAATTAAAGATGAAATATTACCCTCCTCTTTAAGAAGAGTTTTATATTGTTTAATAAGATAATACAAAGCTTCTGGATATTGAGCTATAGCAGCTTGAACTTCCTCAACCCCTTCTTCCATTTTAATTGCAATATTTTTTTCCTGCTCTCTTGTTAAAAGTTCAACAGTTCCCATCTCTCTCATATAAATACGAACTGGATCTGTTGTTCTTCCTACTTCAGTTTCAACGCTAGATAAGACTTGATTTGCCTCTTCCATGATATCATCATCTCTGAAGTCTTCACTTAACATCATATCATCTAAATCAGGTGGATTATCTAATACTTTAACACCCATATCAGATATCATTTGAATAATATTTTCAATTTCATCAGCATCAGTTAATTCATCAGGTAAATGGTCATTTATTTCAGCATAAGTTACATAACCTTGCTCTTTACCTAACTCTATTAAAGCACTAAATTGTGATTTTGTTTTTCCCATACTCTTTTTCCCAACCTTTATTGTTTTCTACCAGTTAAGTTTTTTAATTTATCTTTATTATATGACTCATCTATTGTTTGAATATAATCAAATCCATCTTCAAGAATCTTGTCTAATTTTTGATATTCTTTAGATAAAACTACCTCTTGAATATTTATATCTCTTGCTGCTTTTAAATCCATTTTATAGCCTGCAAATTCAGTGGCTAAAAGAATTAATAAATAATCTAAAAATTCAATTTGAATATAATCTTCATCAATATTCCAAGTTTCAAAAACCTGTATAGTATTATTTAAGATCCTCTGCTCTTCGGAAGAAAAATTAGCTAAAATCTTACCTCTATTAAGCTCTTTCCCTTTATACAATCTACATATTTTTATTAATTTTTGTAGCAACTCAATTCCTGGCGCTATAGGATTTAATTTCATTTCAAAATAATCATCGAACTCTAGAAGAAGCTCTCTTGCAACGGGACTTATAATAAGAAGAGCTATAATAACTCTCATAGGAGTTTTATTGCTTATTTTAGTATTTTTAACCTTTTTAACAAAAGACTTAGCTATAAATTTTGAATTCTTAGCTTTATGATTTTGATCTATTTTAAAAGTTTCAAGATCTATATCTGACAACTGATTTAATTCATCTAATTTTTTATTATACTCTATACACAAAAGATCTTTACTTCCTGTTTGAGGAAGCTTATCAATTATAGACTGAATATTAGATTTAAAATTAAAAAGATGTGTTGCTACATTTAATTTATCTTCACTAGGTGAATTTGAATTCACAATAGCTTCATAAGAGGTAACCGAAGTATTTAAACGATTTAAAAATTCTTCTTTACCAAACTCCCTTATATATGAATCAGGATCATCTCCATCTGGTAAAAATAAAAAACTAACATCTGTTTTTTCTGTTAGATAAAAGATAGACTTATCTAGAGCTTTAATAGCAGCACTTCTTCCCGCTTTATCACCATCATAACAATATATAACATTAGTTGTATATTTAAAAAGTAAATCTATTTGATCCTCTGTAAAAGCTGTACCAAGACCAGCTACTACATTAGTAATACCAACCTGAGCAAGACGCAATACATCTAAGTATCCTTCAACAACTATAATAGAAGAAAATGATTTATCTATCTTATTTTTTTTCTTAGAATTCTCTTCCTTGTTTGCAACTATTGCCTCATAAAGTCCGTATAACTCTCTTCCTTTATTATATATAGGAGTTGTTTCTGAGTTCATGTATTTAGGTTTTATTCCGCCATTTTTAAAAGTTTCTTCTTTATAAAGCCTTCCCCCAAAACCCACAACTTTTCCATAATGATTTTTAATTGGGAAAATAACTCTATTTAAAAACTTATCATAATATCCAGACTCACCGTTAACTATCACTCCAATATCTGATAATTTGTGCAAAATATCTTTATTATCTTTATACTTTTTAGAAAAATAGCTTTCTTTAGGGGAAAATCCGAGCTCATATCTTTCTATTGTTTCTTTTGAAATATCACGAGAAGCTAAATAATCTAGAGCTATAGATGAATCACTTAACTGATTTTTATAATAATCTAAACATTCTCTTGCTAAATTTTGAAGATCACTTTTTTCCCTATTGGTTATAAAAGAAGACGATTCATAATCTTTAGTTCCATTTGACTCATATACTATATCAATTTTCAGTCTCATAGCTAAATCTTCAACTGCTTCTATATATCCAAGATTTAGATATTCCATTAAAAAACTAGTTATATTCCCAGAAGCCCCACAACCAAAACAATGATAAAACTGATCTTCATCATTTACAGTGAAAGAAGGGGTTTTTTCTTGGTGAAATGGACAGCATGCCACATAACGATTATTAGATGTTTTTTTAAGAGATATATACTCTTCAATAACTTCAACTATATTAGCCGAACTTACCAAAGACGATATAAATGCCGGTGAAATATATTTACTCATAAATACTTTTTGCTGTCTACCTTATAGTATGATTTAAGCAAACTTAAGAAAACATTGATCTTAAGAAATACTACGATAAGGATAGTTATTGATTTTTAGAAAGTGTAAAAAACCAAGTTTTTTACCGAGAAAAGGGCAACAAGCTATTAAGCAATTATTGCCTATTTTTTTAAAATAAAAATATTTTGATATATTTTTAGCTGTAATAGCTAGATCTAGCAAAGATCCTTTTAAATTTTTTGGAGGAGTGTACTTTCTCATAAAATATTATTGTCATTTTAAATGACAAATATCCTCCTAAGTTTTTTAAAATTATATTAGTATAATCTTGAATATCTTGCGTTTTCGCGCGCTACTTTTTTAGCATAACGTTTTTTAGCTGAAACTTTTTCTCTTTTACGAATAATTGCTGGTTTTTCATAAAATTCTCTTTTACGAACTTCTGCTAAGATTCCAGCTTTTTCACATAATCTTTTAAATCTACGTAAAGCTACGTCAAAAACTTCATTTTCATGTACTTTAACTACAGGCATATACTCTCCTTCTAAGAAAATTGAATAATTTAATTTAAATTAAATAATTAATATAATAGAATATAATATCTATTATATTAAGATTTTGTAATTATATCATATATCTTTTATTTTTCTATAAATTTTATCAGTAGTTATAGCTTAATAAAGCAAATATCTTTAAGGTTGAGGTTTAAAAATGTACATATTAGGAATAGAGACTTCTTGCGATGAAACAGGCATAGCAATTTATAAAGAAGGAAAGGGAATAGTAGCTAATGAACTATATACTCAAATTCCTCTCCATTCTCAATATGGTGGCGTTGTTCCTGAGTTAGCATCAAGAGATCATTTAAATAAAATCTTTCCCCTTATTAATTTGGCTTTAGAAAAAGCATCTATTGAATTAAAAGATATTAATGCTATAGCCTATACTTCAGGCCCAGGACTTGTTGGAGCTCTATTAGTTGGGGCTACAGTTGCCAAAACTATAGCTTATGGACTAAATATACCTGCTATTGCAATAAACCATATGGAAGCTCACCTTTTAGCCCCTTTAATGGAAGAAGAAATTCCAAAATTTCCATTTTTAGCTTTACTAGTATCTGGCGGGCATACTCAAATATATAAAGTAAATAAAATAGGATCTTATGAACTACTTGGAGAGTCAATTGATGACGCTGCTGGAGAGTCTTTTGATAAAACAGCAAAATTATTAGGACTTGAATATCCAGGTGGCCCTAAAATATCAAAACTTGCTATCAATGCTCAAGATAAATACTCCTTCAAAAGACCTATGCCTCAGGGATTAAATTTTAGCTTTTCTGGACTTAAAACAGCAGCATCTAATCTTATAAAAAAAGAAGAATTAACCCAGGAAAATAAAGCCTCCATTGCTAAAGCTTTTGAAAATGCTGTAATTGATCTTTTAAGTTATAAATGCAAAAAAGCCTTAAATGAAAATTCTATTAATGAGCTTATTGTATCAGGTGGAGTAAGCGCCAACTCTAAACTTAGAGCAACTTTTAAAGATCTTCTAAACTCACTAAATGGAAGTGTATACTATCCAAAAGTTGAATTTTCAACTGATAATGGAGCTATGATAGCTTTTACTGGATATATTAAATTTAAAAATGGATTTAGAGATAAAGATTTATCAATTAATGTAAAATCTAGATGGAATATAGATACTTTATAAAACCTTTAATCACTTAAAAACTCACTAAACTATGGCTAAATTATTTTTTAAATACTCAACTATGAATGCTGGTAAATCTACTTTACTACTTCAAACATCGCATAACTATACATCTTTAGGAATGCATACTTTTCTTTTAACAGCAAAAATAGATAAACGTTTTGGGCAAAATCAGATCACATCAAGACTTGGTATTAAAGCTAATGCTCACGTATTTAAAAGTGATACTAATGTATTTGAATTAATTAAAGAAAGTCATTTAAAAAATAAATTAAGCTGTGTTTTAGTTGATGAATCCCAATTTTTAACAAAGCAACAAGTTTATCAATTAACAAATATAGTTGATAAGTTAAATATACCTACTATATGCTATGGACTTAAGACTGATTTCTGTGGAAATCTATTTGAAGGAAGTAACGCTCTTCTTGCTTGGGCTGATAAAATTGAAGAAATTAAAACAATATGTTTTTGCTCAAGAAAAGCAACACATGTGGTAAGGCTTGATAAGAATGGAAAAGCAATTAAAGATGGGGAGCAAATTTCTATAGGAGATACAAATTATAAGCCTCTTTGCAGGATTCACTTTAAAGAGGCTTTAGGATTAAAAATAAATTTTTAAAATAATACTTCTTCTAATCTTAAAAGATCTTTTTTTATAGGTCTTTTAAAATTGTTAATAGCATCTAAAATATCATGATGAACTAACTCATCTTTTTCTATACCTATACAATGTCCAGCAACTCCTTCAAGTAACAGATCAACTGCATAAACACCCATTCTAGAAGCTAATAAAATATCTACAGAAGATGGTTTACCACCTCTTTGAATATGACCAAGAACTGTTGCTCTTGTATCAAAACCAGTTTCTTTATATATTTCTTCAGCTAATTCATAAATATTAGTTATATGCTCTGTAATAGTTATAATTGCGTGATGTTTACCACCTTTAAATCCATCTTTAATTTTATGAATTAACTCATCTTTATCAAACTTAACTTCAGGAATAATTGCAAATTCACATCCTCCAGTAATTGCAGCTGAAATAGTTAAATCCCCGCAATTTCTACCCATAACTTCAACTAAGAAAATTCTATTATGAGAAGATGATGTATCTCTTAATTTTTCAATAGCTTCAGTAACTGTATTTAAAGCAGTATTATATCCAATCGTATAATCAGTTCCCGCTACATCATTATCTATAGTTCCCGGGATTCCAATACACGGAAAGTCAAAATCTTCAGTTAATTTCTTAGCTCCCATATATGAGCCATCACCACCAATAACAATTAAAGCATCAATTCCCAACTCTCTTAAATTATCAACAGCAACCTGTCTTACCTCTTTTTCCTTAAATTCAGGAAATCTTGATGATCTAAGAATGGTTCCACCTCTATGTAAAATATCACTAACAGAAGATCTATCCATTTTTATAAAATCTTTGTTATAAAGACCTAGATAACCATTTCGAATACCATATACCTCAAGACCTGCAAATAAACCAGCACGTACAACAGCTCTAACTGCAGCATTCATTCCAGGAGCATCACCACCACTTGTAAGTAAAGCTATTTTTTTAATATTAATACTCATAACTATTAATCCTTATATTTTATAAAAATTATATTTCAGTTTACTACTTGCTACTATTTTAAAACTATTTGCAATAAAGTGTACATAAAAATTATAATTTATTCAGCATATAAAGATAATTTACCATGAAAAGTCATAACTCCAGCGTGCCACAAATTTTGAGTATAGTCAGCATAAATTTTTCCCCCACAGTTTCTCCATAATGAACAGAAATAATAATCCTCAGAATAGAAGTTTTTATTATTTTCATGAGGAATAAAGCCTGTATCAAAAAAATTATAACAATTCTGAGATTTATGACTTCCAGAGTTAACAATTTGAGATGGCTCATATTGCCTTTCTGGGTATTTTTGTTTCATAATCTCAAAAACCTCTCTTTTTATCATCATGAAACCAGTTCCAGCATTTAATATTTCACAAAAACCACTTTCAGACTTAGTTGGATTTCCATTAAAATTAACAAAATTAGTATCATAAATTACAGATTTGGCCTCCAAATCTTCATTGCTAATCTCAGGATTTGCAATAACTTCTGATTTAACTCTATCCCAAAACACTTTTTTTCTAGGGTAGATTCCACAAGATAAGTGAGCGTCAAATTTTAATAACCTCTCAACATGCTCTGGATGAAAACCTATATCTGAATCTAAAAAAAATAAATGAGTTAAATTTTCAGAATCATCAAGAAACATTGAAACAAAAGTATTTCTTAAAAGTGTTATTAATGATCCATTTAAAGTTGAAATTTTAGCATATACATTATTTCTAGCTAACCATCCTTGAAGAGCAATCATTGATGTAAATGTTTCTGATGTAATTCCACCATAACAAGGTATAGCTATAAAGATTTTAATATTTTCAGGCAAAGGTTTTGCGTCTAAACTTTGTAATAAGTTTGGTTCCTTGAAGCTCATTATAATTAATCCAATAATTTTAAGTATTTTTATAATTTTTTTATAAGATATATTTTCTCATAAAACTAAATAGAATGAGGTGCATGAAAAAATAATTAATTTTTACCATATTCTAATATAGATTATAATACCTTTTAACATTAACAATATTATAATAATTTAGAAAAATTTTGCAAAAACCTTTAAATCCAAAATCTAATTTAATAGATAAAATATCTGTAGCACCTATGCTAGATATAACAACATCTCACTGTAGATATTTTCATAGACTATACTCAAAAAATACTACCTTATATACGGAGATGGTAACAACATCAGCTATATTAAACTCTAAGTATGATATTTTAAAATTTAATAAAGAAGAAAATCCTTTAATTCTTCAAATAGCTGGATCAAACCCAAAAGACTCAAAAGCTTGCGCTAAAATCATTAACTCATTGGGTTATAATGGAATTAATTTAAACCTAGGATGCCCATCTTTTAAAGTTCAAAACGCTATGATTGGAGCTGTTCTAATGAAGCATAAAGAACTGGTAAAAGAGAATATACTAGCAATAGAAGAGGTGAGCGATCTTCCAATTTCTATAAAAGTAAGAACTGGAGTAGATGATTTAACTGGATATCAATTTATACATGATTTTATAGACTATATAGTTAATAATACCAATACCAATACTTATATAATACACGCAAGAGATGCTATCTTAAATTTAGACCCAAAATCCAATAGAAGTATTCCAGAACTTGACTATAAAAAAGTCTATAAATTAAAAGAAGATTTTCCAAATAAAAAAATTATTTTAAATGGCGGAGTTTCTTCAAATCAAGAAATTATAACTCATCTTGAAAAGCTAGATGGAGTTATGCTTGGTAGAGCTATAGATAAACACCCATCTCTTTTAGGCACTTTTGACAAGGATTTTTTTAATGCTGAAAACTATATAGATTCAGTAGAGGCTGTTTTAAAATATATGCCTTACATGGAAAAACATCTAGTTCAAAATACATCAAGGCCAAGCGGACTTCTAAAACCCTTATTAAACGCTTTTAACTCAACTATCTATTCAAAAAAATGGCGTAGATTTTTATCTGAAGAAATTATGCACAATAAATCTTTAAAAATTTTAGAATATAGATCAAATATAGAAAACTTTATAAGAAAAAATATATTAGGATAATAGCAAATATCTAACAGTAGCTACTCTTTAAAATCTATGAATTTAATCATAAATATCATACAATAATTAAAGGATTAAAAATTAATTTTAAATCAATACTTAGGAGTTTTTAATGGTTAATGCAAATTTACGCGCTAATGCAATTCGTGCATTAGTTATGGACGCAATAGATAAATCAAAATCAGGACATCCAGGTACACCAATGGGAATGGCTGATATAGCTGAAGTATTATGGCATAATAATATGAACTATAACCCTTCAAATCCAAATTGGATGAATAGAGATAGATTTGTTTTATCAAATGGTCATGGATCTATGCTTTTATATAGCCTACTTCATTTAACAGGTTTTGATTTATCAATTGAAGATATTAAAAACTTTAGACAACTTCACTCTAAAACGCCAGGACACCCAGAATATGGTTATGCTCCAGGAATTGAAACAACTACAGGTCCGTTAGGACAAGGTATTGCTAATGCCGTTGGTATGGCTATAGCTGAAAGAACTTTAGCTGCTCAATTTAACAAACCAAATCATGAAATTATAAACCACTATACCTATGCTTTTTTAGGTGATGGCTGTATGATGGAGGGTGTATCACATGAATCTTGCTCTCTTGCTGGAACTTTAGGTTTAAATAAATTGATAGCTTTCTATGATGATAATGGAATTTCTATTGATGGCGAAGTTAGTGGCTGGTTTACAGAAGATATCAAAAAACGCTTTGAATCTTATGGATGGAATGTAATTGGAAAAATTGATGGACAAAACTCTGAAGAAATTCAAAAAGCAATAGATGAAGCTAAAAAAGAAAATAGCAAACCTACACTAATTATTTGTAAAACAATTATTGGATATGGATCACCAAATAAAGAAGGAACAGAAGCAGTTCATGGGGCTCCGCTAGGTGCTGAAGAAAATGCAGCAGCTCGTAAATTCTTAGGTTGGGAATATCCTGCTTTTGAAATTCCAGAAGATATTTATAACTCATGGAATCATAAAGAAGCTGGCACTAAAGCTGAAGATGAATGGAATGCTAAATTTGAAGCTTATAAAAAAGACTTTCCTATCTTAGCTGAAGAACTATTAAGAAGAGTTAACTCAGAGCTTCCAAAAGATTGGGAAGAAAAATCTTCTGCATTTATCAAATCTCTTCAAGATAATCCACAAAATATAGCAAGCAGAAAAGCATCTCAAAACGCTATTATAGCTTACTCTAAAATCTTACCTGAATTTATGGGAGGATCAGCTGATCTTGCTCCATCTAATTTAACCTTATGGCCAGAAGCTAAATCTATCAAAGAAAATCTAGATGGAAACTATATTCATTATGGTGTTCGTGAATTTGGTATGAGCGCTATTATGAATGGTATAGCTCTATACAAAGGGTTTATCCCGTTTGGTGCTACATTCTTAATGTTTATGGAATATGCAAGAAATGCGATTAGAATGGCTTCATTAATGAAACAAAAAGCTATTTTTGTATATACTCATGACTCTATAGGTCTTGGTGAAGATGGTCCAACTCACCAACCAATTGAGCAAATTCCTACCTTAAGATTAGTTCCTAATCTTCAAACTTGGAGACCTGCTGACCAAGTTGAATCAGCTGCTGCTTGGAAATCTGCTATTGAATATCAAAGTCCTTCTGTTTTAATTTTCTCACGTCAAAATTTAAAACAAATGGATAGAAATCAAGAACAATTAAATAATATCTCTAAAGGTGGATACATAATTCATGATTGCGAAGGAACTCCAGATCTTATCATTATAGCAACTGGTTCAGAAGTTGAATTAGCAGTAAACACCGCCTTAAATATGAAAGATAAAAAAGTTCGTGTTGTTTCTATGCCTTGTTGCGAAGTATTTGATAAACAAGATATTGCTTACAAAGAAAGCATTCTTCCATCTAGCGTTATATCTAGAATGGCTATAGAAGCAGGACATAAAGACTATTGGTATAAATATGTTGGCTTAAATGGACAAATTCTTGGAATTAATAGATTTGGTGAATCAGCTCCTGCTGACTTACTATTTAAAGAGTTTGGATTTACTTTAGAAAATGCAACTAAACTTGCTTATAAAGCTATAATCTAATTCTAAAAAATCTATTTTATAACTAGATTTACACAGGGTTTACCTTTATTATTAAAGGTAAACCTTTTTTTTAACTCTAATTACTAATACAAAAAAATTTTATGGATAAAAAATCATGGCTAATTATATTTAGCGTATCTTTTCTTATGGTTAGCTACTCTATAGCTATTGATACCTATACTCCAGCTATACCACTTTTAATAAAAGTTCTTCACACTACACAAAGTAAAATTCAAAATACACTTAATATTTTTTTTCTAGCTAATGCTTTAGGTGGATTATTTTATGGCGGATTATCTGATGCTATAGGAAGAAAAAAAGTATTACTTTTTGGTGCTATAAGCTTTGGAATCACCTCACTATTACTTGCTCAACTACAAAATGTTAATGAGTTTTTAATATTAAGAGTACTCCAAGGGGTTGGAATAGCGGCTCAAGGTTCTATTACAGGAGCAATTCTAAGAGATGTATTTTCTGGGAAAGACTTCGCAAAAGCTTCAGCTTTCTCATCAGCAATATTTATGATTGCTCCAACTTTTGCTCCAACTTTTGGTGGAATTCTTATAACTTATTTAGGATGGAGATCAATATTTTATGCTATGGCAATATTTTCTATATTAACTCTTGCTCTAATTATATTTATAATTCCTGAAACACTACCAAAAGAGAAAAGAACTTCACTAAATATAAAATCTATACTCATAAATACAAAAGATGTCTTAAAAGAACGAGATATTTTAGCTTGTATAGTAGGAAGTTATTTAACTAGTGCTAGCTTTTTCGTATTCCTAACTGATGGCTCTATTATTATTATAGATATTTTTCATAAAACACCTTTATACTTTGGATATTACTTTGGATTTTTTGCAATCTTAATAGCTCTTTCTAGCCTATCTACAGGAATTCTTGCCAAAAAAATGAGTCTTGTAAAAATGATGGAATATGGTTTTATTGTAAGAAATATAGGTGGTATATTTTTAGTGTTAACAAGTCTTTTTTACCCAACTCTCTTAATGTTAACAATTGGACTTGCTATTTTTATAATTCCAGGAAGTTTCATAATGACAGCTTCTCAAACTATTGTTATGGATAAATATCCTCACATGGCTGGAACGGTAAGTTCTATACTGTGGTTTGTAGGAACTGTTATTATGGTTGGAGCTCTTGCTATTATAAGCTTATTAAATATAAAAAGCTTTTATGATATGGCAATGCCAATGCTAATTACAACTACTCTTGGATTTGCTTTCTATTTGATTTATAGAAAAAAATCTTAAAATTTATAACTTCATAAATTTTACATTTATGAAGTTTAATATTTTAAATTAAATAATCTAAAGCTTTAATTCCTATAGCTATAATACTTTCTTCTACTTTAGATACAACAGCCTCATCTGGAGTTTCTCCCATAGCATTTCTATTAATTAATACTCCAGCTATCATAGCAGCTTTAAGGCCTAATGTTGAACAAGCTGTATATAAAGTAGCCGACTCCATTTCGTAATTTAAAACATTAAGCTTTTTAAATTCTTTTAAAAGTCCTTGATAATCTTTTCTCACATACCCAGAAAAAGTATCATATCTTTCCTGACCTGGATAAAAAGTATCAGAAGAAGCTGTTATTCCCATATGAATATTTTTAGAGTTTAAAACTTGATTTGCACTTTTAGATAAAGCACTCAAACACTCAAAATTAGCTACTGCTGGATATGCTAAAGGTGCAAAATGTAAACTAGCTCCATCAAGCCTTACTGAAGCTGTTGTTATAATTACATCTCCTATTGCAACATTTTTAGAAATAGCTCCTGTTGTTCCTAATCTTAAAAATGTTTTAATTCCAATTTCTGCAAGCTCTTCAACAACTATAGATGTAGAAGGACCCCCAATTCCTGTTGAACATACAACTATAGGGGTACCATTTCTAAATCCTAAATAACTTGAAAATTCTCTATTTGCTGCTAAAAATTCCATACCATCCAAGCTAGAGGCTATCTCTTTTGCTCTTGCTGGATCTCCAGGAATTAAAGCTATAGATGCACCTTTAATCATTTCTTTATTAATTTTTAAATGAAATTGTAAACTCATAAATTTCTCCTAAAATTTAAAACACTTAAGGTTTTATATTTCTCAAAACTAAATTATTCATTGAAAAAATTGGTTCTAACTGATCTATTTCAGGCTTTTTCTCTAAACTTTCTAAAAAGTTATAACATAAATTTAGGTCTGTAAAAGCAAGCTTTGCAAATATAGAAAATTTACCAACTGTATGATGCATATCAATAATACACTCTTCATCTTGTAAATCTTTCAAAACTTGCTCACAATCTGATAATTTTTTTAAGGTAATACCTAAAAAACATATCATATTATAACCAATCTTTTTTATATCTACTCTAGCTACAATTTCTTTTATAATTTTATACTTACGCATTTTTTCAATTCGCACATGTATAGTACCTAAACTTACTCCAAAATTTTTAGCCATCTCAGTATATGGCACTCTTGCATCTTCAGTTAAAACTCTTAGAATTTGACGATCTAAATCATCAATTTTATATTCAGCATCTACCATTATTATTTAACTTATTTTTATAATATTAAATCTAAAAAATAAAAGGAAGCCAAAATTAGCTTCCTTTTTATGCTTAAACTAAAAAAATTAAGATTAGATAGAAGCTCTATAGATTAAATCAATAGAATCACCTAAAGCTTTTTCAAATTCTTCATCAGTTTGTTGAGCTTTTAAACCCTCTAATAGAGCTCTTGAATAACTTGCAATAATTCCTTTATTTTCAGATAAAATTTCACAAGCTTCAACTCTTGGGTAACCACCAGATAAAGCAACAACACGCACAACTTGTGGGTGATTTACTAATACATCATAAAAACCAGCTTCTAAAGGAAGAGAAAGTTTTAGCATAACAAATTTATCTTTTGGTAATTTGTTTAAATGAGCTAATAAAGAATCGCGCAACATTACTTCAGCTTCTTTACGAGTAGCGCTATGAATATTAATTTCTGGCTCAATAATTGGAACTAGGCCTTGCCCAATAATTGTATCACCAACTTCAAATTGTTGAGCAACAACATCTTCGATTCCTTGAGCATTTGCTTCTAAAATATAAGAACGCATTTTAGTTCCAAAAACTCCTTGAGCTTTAGCTGCTTGAAGAGTTTCAACTAATCCTGGAATATCTTTCATCATTTGAACATCGTTTACTTTATCAGCTAAACCTTTATCAATTTTTAAAAAAGGAACAATTTTCTTTTGATTCCATAAATATGTAGCAGTAGGAACACCGTCTACAGTATCATTTAATGTGTTTTCAAATAAAATAACACCTAAGATCTTTTCTTCTGTAAAAGATTTAGCAGTCATAATACGTTTACGCATATTATGAATTAATGTGAACATTTCAGTTTCAGAAGACCAAGCGTCTGAGTTTAAACCGTACAAAGCTAATGTATTTGCACTGCTTCCACCACTTTGGTCTAAAGCAGCAATGAAACCTTTAGTTAATTTTACTTTTTCAAATTGTTCATTAAACATAATTTTACCTTTAAATATTTAAATTTAAATTTAAATAAGCTTATAATATATTTAAAACTTATTTAAATTTCTGAAACACAGCCAGTAGTACAATATATTGTTATTATACTATAGTTAAATTATATTTAAAACTTATAAAATATATGAAAGAAAATCTAAACATTATTATTCTAGCAGCAGGACAAGGGAAAAGACTTAATTCAGAGCTTCCAAAGCCTCTTAATACTCTAGCAAAAAAACCATTTATATTTTACATATTAGAAACAGCTATTAAAATGAATCCTGATAATATTTATATAATTAAAGGATATATGGGAAATATACTTGAAAATGCTGTAACCCTTCACTTCCCTGATATAAAAATTAGTTGGATAGAACAAAAAGAAACTTTAGGTACAGCTCATGCTGTAAAACTAGCTTCAGACAAAATTACTCCAACTGGAAATACTTTAATTTTATATGGAGATATACCCTTAATTGGAGAAAAAATACTAAATTCTTTAGTTCTTAGCAATAATAATTACTCTTTATCAATTCTTACTTGTAAAATTAATAATCCTAAAGGCTATGGTCGTATTGTTAGAAAAAATAATAGAATAAAATCAATTGTAGAAGAAAAAGATGCTTCAATTGAGGAAAAGCTAATTAGTGAAATTAATACTGGTATTATGATTATAAGTTCTAAAGTTTTAATTTCACTAATTGGTAAAATTAACAATAATAATGCTCAAAAAGAATATTACTTAACAGATATAGTAGATCTTATAGATAATAACAAAATTAATTCAGTAACAACTGATGATGAAATGCAAATATCCGGTATTAACACCATGGAACAGCTAGCAGATCTTGAAATACTTCACCAAAAAAGAACTAGATCTAAGCTTGCTAAAAATGGTATTCATATGGTTGATAAAAATAGCCTTTATATTTTTGGAGATATTGAACATAAAAAGGACATTTTTATAGAACCAAATGTTGTTCTTGAAAATGTATCTCTTGAATCAAACATAAAAATAGGATTTGGATCAGTTATAAAAAACTCAACCATTAAATCAAATACTATAATTCATCCGTATAGCATTATTGATAACTCAGAAATTGAAGAAAGTGTAAATATAGGACCTTTCTCAAGATTAAGACCTGGGTCAAAATTACAAAGAGGTTCAAAAGTTGGAAATTTTGTTGAAATTAAAAATTCTACAATAAAAGAAAGTTCAAAGATAAGCCACTTAAGTTATATTGGTGATTCAAAAATTGGATCAAACACTAATATTGGAGCTGGAACTATTACGTGCAATTATGATGGAGAAAATAAATTCGAAACAAATATCGGAGATAACTCTTTTATTGGATCTAATACAACACTAATAGCTCCAGTCTCAGTTGGCAATAACTCATTTGTAGCAGCAGGGTCTGTAATTTCAAAAAATATAAAGTCAAATGAATTTGGAATTACAAGAACTCAACAAGTTAATAAATTAAACAAAAAGGCATACAATGAAAATAATTAATAAAAAATTTCTTATAGCTCCCTCTATTTTATCAGCTAATCTTGCAGATCTTGGAAATGATATCAATAAAGTATTAGATGCAGGGGGAGATGTTATTCATTTTGATGTGATGGATAATCACTATGTTCCTAACTTAACTTTTGGAGCTCCAATTTGTAAAGCTTTAAGAGATTTTGGAATAACTGCTCCAATTGATGTTCATATTATGGCAGAACCTGTTGATAGCTTAATTGAGCAATTTGGAAAAAGTGGTGCTACAAGCATAAGTATCCACCCTGAAACTACTAAACACTTAGACAGAAGTATTGAGCTTATCAAATCCTTTGGATGTCATGCTGGAATTGTTTTAAATCCAGCAACCCCCTTAAATATATTGGACTATATTTTAGATAAAGTTGATATAGTATTAGTTATGAGTGTTAATCCAGGGTTCGGTGGACAAAGCTTTATTCCTCATACTTTAGAAAAAATAAAATCTATCAAAGAACTAATTAACAAAAAAAATCTATCAGTAAGAATTGAAGTAGATGGTGGTATTAAAGTTTCAAATATTGCAGCAATAGCAGAAGCTGGAGCTGATATGTTTGTATCCGGCTCTGGAATTTTCTCTACTCCTAACTATAAAGAAACTATAGATAATATGAGATCTGAACTTTCTAAAGTTCAGTAAATTTAAAATAATAAAATTTATTTAAACTTTTATATAGGATCAAAATATGAAAAAAGAGAATATTATCTTTAGTGGTATACAACCGTCTGGTGAATTAACTCTTGGAAATTATTTAGGAGCATTAAGAAATTGGATAGAAATGCAAGAAAATAATAACTGTACTTTTTGTATAGTAGATCTTCACGCTATAACTGTAAAACAAGATCCAAAACTATTAAAATCTAGAGTTTTAGATATTTTATCCATATATCTAGCATCAGGACTTGATCCAAATAAATGTACTATATTTTTACAATCTCAAGTTAGTGAACACTCTGAACTCGCCTGGATTTTATCTTGCAATACCTATTTTGGTGAAATGTCTAGAATGACTCAATTTAAAGATAAATCTACCAAACACTCTAACAATATTAATGTTGGGTTATTTACATACCCAATACTTATGGCTAGTGATATCTTACTATATAGCGCATCTCAAGTTCCAGTTGGAATAGATCAAAAGCAACACTTAGAAATAACAAGAGATATAGCAACTAGATTTAATAAAAATTATGGAGATATTTTTAAAGTTCCAGAACCCTATATAAGTACAACTGGCGCCAAAATCATGTCATTAGCTGACCCATCTAAAAAAATGAGCAAATCTGATGATAATGAAAATAGCCTAATTAGATTCCTAGATGATAGAAAAACTATAGTTAAAAAACTTAAGAAAGCTGTCACAGATTCTGATAATCCAGCAAAAATATATTTTAATTTAGAAGAAAAACCAGGTGTTAGCAATCTTCTAAATATTGCAGCATCTATTAGCAATAAATCTGTTAAAGAATTAAGCGATCATTTTAAAGAGTATACTCAATATGGAAAATTTAAAGAGGAAATTGCAAATATAATAGCAGATCATCTAGAGCCTATTCAAGAAAGATACTATAAAATAAGACAAAACGAATCTTATTTATACTCAGTTTTAGAAGATGGCGCTAAAAAAGCAAAATTTATTGCCCAAAATAAATTAAATGAAGTAAAAAAATCTTTGGGTCTTGGATTTTAATTTAACCCATAATTTTTTAATACTTATCCTACTTATTATATTAGGCATATTTAAAAGTATTATTAATTTTTTATTTCAGCTGCTTTTAGTGGATTTATATTATTGATAATAATTACTTTTATTTTAGTGCCTATTATTTTAGGAATTATTATATATAACCTTGTATAAAACTTAAAAAAGTAAGTTCTTATCTCTTATAAAACTAAAAAGCTAGTTAAATCTTTCTAAAGTATTTAACTAGCATTATTATTTTAACTAAGCAATTTAAATTAGATTAAAATAATTTTAAATATTTTTGTATTTCCCAATCTGATACATATCTACTATAATCAATCCACTCTTTAGTTTTTGCTGTAATAAATTTAGAGCTTATATGTTTACCTAAAGCTGCTAAAATAAGTTTATCATTTTTTAAATAATCTAAAGATTCTTTTAAACTTTCAGGTAAATTTGCAATACCAAGCCCATCTCTTTGTTCTTGAGTTGATTTGTAAAGATTTATATTAACTTCTTTTGAAATTTTAAAGTTATTTTTAATACCATCAAGACCTGAAGCTAAAAGAACTGCGGAACTAAGATATGGATTAGCAGAAGGATCAACAGATCTAAGCTCAAGTCTTGTTCCAAGCCCTCTAGTTGATGGAATTCTAACTAAAGTACTTCTATTACTTCTACTCCAAGCTATATAAACTGGAGCTTCATATCCTGGAACTAATCTTTTATATGAATTAACTAGAGGATTTGTAATAGCGCTAAATCCTTTTGAATGATATAAAATGCCAGCTAAAAAAGCATAAGCTACACTAGAAAGGCCTCTTTCTTCAGCTTTATCATAAAAACTATTTTCTTTTCCTGAAAATAAAGACATATTACAGTGCATACCAGATCCATTTATACCAAATACAGGTTTAGGCATAAAAGTAGCGTGTAAGTTATATTTATTAGCTATAAATTTTACAACATATTTAAAAAGTTGAATTTTATCACAAGCTTCTAAAACATTACTATATTTAAAATTAATTTCATGTTGACCTTTTGCTACTTCGTGATGGAAAGCTTCAATTTCATAACCTAAAGATTCTAAAGATTCAACTATTTCCTCTCTACAAGTATCAGCTATATCTAAAGCTCCTTGCTCAAAATAAGCTGCATCATCAGCTAAATCTTTTAATATTTCTCCTTTTTCATTTTTTTGAAAAAGAAAAAACTCAAGCTCAGCACCCAAATTAAAAGATGAAAATCCTAAAGATTTCATATCATCTATAGCATGTTCAAGCCTTCCTCTTGGATCCCCCTCAAAACACTCTCCAGAAGCTGTATATACATCACAAATAAAAATAGCAATTTTACCTTTAAAGCTATTCCAAGGCAAAATCTTAAATGTAGATAAATCTGGATAAAGATATAAATCACTACTTTCTATAGAAGAAAATCCACTAATTGAAGAACCATCTATCATAACTTCATTATTAAGAGCTTTATTAAGCTGAGAAATAGATATATCTATACCCTTTAATAGACCGTCCATATCAGTAAATAACATTTTTATTGATTGAACATTATTTTGAAGAGTTAAATCTTTAATACTACTTTTTGAGAACATTTCATCTAACATACAAATACCTTATAAAATATAAAAAATAACAATTAATAAATAATTCAGAGTTTTTTTTTAATATCCTATAGATTCTATAGATACCAAATGTTTAAATAGCTTGAAAAATACGAAACAATATATTTAAACTGACTTAATAATAGTCATTATTTTAGACTGACACCCACCACAAGATGTTCCTGCAGCTGTAACTTCACCCACTTTTTCAACAGTTATTGCACCTTCTTTAATTGCTTTTATAATTTCTCCCTTTGTAACTTGATTACAGTTACAAATAATTTCATCAAGAGAATCTTCATTATTTTGTTGCTCTTGACCAATGCCCAAAATAGATACTTTTGATAAATCACTTAAATCTAATTTTTCATTTATCATCTCAAGATATCTATCAGATCCTGATACATCACCTACTAAAATAGCTCCAATTAACCTATTGGCTTTAAAGAACAGCTTAGAATACTCATTATCACAAGTATTTTCAACTTCAATTACCTCATTAGAATTAAATTTTCCTGCTGAAAAAATAAATCTACCAGAAGTCTTGAATAGGATACCATTTTCTTTTGAAATTGAAAAGGCTTTAGAATCTTGATCTAAAAGATCTGAACAAAAAGCTTCAACTTGATCTCTTAAGGATGAAATAGATGTAAAAATATAGCTATTAATTTCAGCACATTCACCGATAGCATAAACATCTTTAATATTAGTTTCAAAAGAAGTATTTACCTTTATACCCTTAGAGCCAAGCTCTAATTTTGACATTCTAGCATATTCAACAGCTGGCTTTATTCCTGTTGCTAAAATAACCATATCTGTTGAAATAAAAGATCCATCTAAAAATCTAATAGACTTAACTTTAGCATCTTCACTCTCAATTGACTTAATTTCTTTAGACAACAAAACTCTAGTTCCAAAAGATTCAACATCTCTTTGAAGAATATCTCCAGCTTTTTTATTAAGCTCATTTGGAAAAATATGATCTTCTTTTTCTATAAGAGTTACTCTTTTTCCTAAAATAGAAAGAGCATGAGATATTTCAAGACCTAAGAATCCAGCTCCTATTACAGAAATTGAGTTAAATTGAGAAGAAGCTTCTACAATAGAGCTCATATCTGCTATATTTCTAAAACCAAAACACTGCTTTAATCTAACTCCAGGAATTAAAGGAGTATCAACATTAGATCCTGTTGATAAAACTAATTTATCATAAGATATAGTTTCTTTTAATTTAGTTATTACAACTTTATTTTCAGAATCAATTTTAGCTAAAGAGTCATTTAAATATAGCTTAATATTGTTTTCTTCATACCACTTTAAATCTTTAAAAGTAATATCCTCAACTGTTGATCCTGAAAGAAGTTTTACTATATTTATTCTGTTATAAGCAATAGTGGGCTCTTTCGCTATAACTGTAATATCAAATAAAGAATTGTTAGATTCTATAATTTTCTCAAGAACACTAAAAGTTCCAAGTCCTAAACCAACTAACACTAATTTTGTTTTCATATGCTATACTAATACATTAAATAAATTTAAATTTTATAATAAATTATACATAATTCTAAATATATTAATAAATAATTAATTAATCCAATGTAAAAATTATTTATGTTATTTCAATTTATAATAACTATAGGTAAATATGTCAATTAGTCTTTTTGCCCAAAACTTTTTTAACCATCCACACTCCTTATGGATGATAATGTTAGGACTTATTATTTTATCCTACATATTAGAAGATCTTGCACTAATAACTGCCGCCGCCCTCTCTGCTGAGCATATAATACCCCCTCAATGGTCGCTACTTGCTGTATTTTTAGGGATAACTTCAGGTGATGTATTTTTATATTTTTTTGGAAGATTAAGTAGAAGAATAAGATTTTTAAGATACAAAGCTATAAGAAATAAGAAGTTTAAAGCCTTTAGAAAAAGATTTAGAAAACATGCTTTTGTTGGTCTTTTTATAATTAGATTTATACCAGGGCTTAGATCTATTGGTTATACAATGAGTGGATTTATCTCTATACCTACATTAATCTTTTTAGGTCCTGTTATTATAGCAAGTGCTATATGGACAAGCCTTGTATTTGGAGCTATCTATTATATAGGAATAGCTATACTTGTTCGATACTCTTGGATGAAATGGGCTTTAATACCTCTTATATTAATTAGTTTTATAGGATTTAAATTAATTATGAAAAAACGAAATAGTAAATCCTCTTAAATTAAAAATAAATAACTCCCTTTAAAGGGAGTTATTTATTTTTAATCAACTAAGCTGTAAGATTAATTAAAAAAGCAATCCCACATAATATTGGAATTACAACTGAACCACTTAATAAACCTATAACTCCAGCAGCAATTAATAACCCAGAAACAATAAAACTTCTCACTTCTTAAACCTTCTTAAACAAATACTTTATAGTTATCTATTTTATATCTTTTTAATAAAATATATATCTATTGATATAACTTAAGAAAACTCTTATAAAATTAAGAAAATATATTATATTTCATAGTTATGATAGAATTTTTATTGCACTCTAATACAGATTTAAATTACATTTTTAAAAAAAATAACTAAAGAAAAATACAATGAAAGAAAATATACCAAGTTATAAACAAAATGATATAAATGCAGGAATGCCAATTCTTGATATATCTAAAAAAATTTCAAAATATGAGTTTCTTCCTATATGGTTTTGGTATACACCAGTTTTTATAGATATGATTCTACAAGGTTTTAAATACTTTAACTGGAAACTTCCATTAATTGCCAACCCAACTATAAAATTAAGCGGAATTGTTGGAGAGTCAAAAACTGAAATTTTAGACCTAGCAGGACCTACCGCTCAAAAAAAAATCTCACCTTATATAACTTTCACAAAAGACACTAATAATATTAATGATTTACTAAATAGAATACTTCCAAAAATAGGAGAGAAGGGCTTATCCTTACCCTATGTTATAAAGCCTGATGAAGGTTGTCGAGGTGTTGCTGTAAAGGTTCTGCATAACCTAGATGAAATTAAAGAGTACTTAAAAACTTTTCCAATTGGATTTGATTTTATGATTCAAAGATTAATCAAATTTCCAGCTGAAGCTGGTATTTTTTATACAAGAATACCAGGACAAGAAAAAGGCTCCATTATTTCATTTACCCTAAAATATAAACCCTTCATAATTGGAGATGGAATAAAAACATTAAAGGAATTGATTTTAGCAGATGAAAGAGCTGGTAAATTAACTGATATATACTTTCCAAAATTTGAAAATAAATTAGATCTTATAATACCCAAAGATACTCAATTCCCTTTATCTTTTGTTGGAAATCATGGACGAGGTGCTATCTTTAAAAATGGCTCACAATTTATAACAGAAGAATTAAAAGAGGCTATGGATAAAGTTCTGAAAGATGTAAAAGGATTTTACTATGGAAGATTAGATATAAAATTTAATGATATAAATACATTTATGAAAGGAAAAGATTTTGAAATTATTGAAATAAATGGTGCAAGTAGCGAATCTATACATATCTGGGATAATACAACTAAATTTAAAGACATGTTTAAAGCTTTATTTAAACAGTACAGAATACTTTTTAAAATTGGAAATGCTCAAAGAAAACTTGGAGTTAAATCACCTAAATTAAGCTATCTAATTAAAGAATGGAGACGAGAAAAAGCTTTAGTTAAAAACTACCCAACTGAAGACTAATAACCAAAAAGGTAGGCTTTAAAGCCTACCTTTTATATAATTTTAATTTAAAATTAAAATTATTTAGAAGCAACTAAAGCTACTAAATCTAATACTTTGTTTGAGTAACCAGCTTCGTTATCATACCAAGATACAACTTTAACAAAAGTATCTGTAAGTTGCATGCCAGCTTTTGCATCAAATACTGAAGTACAAGATTCACCAACAAAATCAGATGATACTACATAATCATCACTGAATCCTAAAATTCCTTTCATTTCATTTTCAGAAGCTCTTTTCATTTCTTTAACAATTTCTTCATAAGCAACAGGTTGAGCTAAATTAACTGTTAAATCAACAATAGAAACATCAGAAACAGGTACTCTAAATGCCATACCAGTTAATTTACCATTTAATTCAGGAATTACTTTACCTACAGCTTTAGCGGCACCAGTAGAAGCAGGAATTATATTAAAGCTAGCACCACGTCCATCTCTTGGAGCTTTTGGTGATGGAGCATCAACAACTTTTTGAGTAGCAGTCATAGCATGGATAGTACTCATTAAACCTTCTTTAATACCCCATTTATCATTAATAACTTTAGCAATAGGAGCTAAGCAGTTAGTAGTACAAGAAGCATTAGATACAATATCTTGTCCAGCATAAGTGTCAAAGTTAACACCATTTACGAACATAGGAGTAGCATCTTTAGAAGGACCAGTTAAAACAACTTTTTTAGCTCCAGCTTGGATATGTTTTCTAGCTGTTTCATCAGTTAAAAATAAACCAGTTGCCTCAACAGCAACATCAACACCAATAGCACCCCAGTTTAAATTTGCAGGATCTTTTTCAGAAGTGATTCTGATAGTTTTTCCATTTACAACTAAATGACCATCTTTAACTTCAACTTCACCTTGGAAACGTCCATGCACTGAATCATATTTTAATAAATATGCAATATATTCAGGGCTAATTAAATCATTTACACCAACAACTTCAATATCATCTCTAGTTTGAGCAAAACGGAATACTAAACGACCAATACGTCCAAATCCATTAATACCAATTTTAATCATAATAAACTCCTAGCTTGTATGATCTTTTTAGCCTTTTCTAAAAATCTTAACCAAAAAGATATTAATATTATTTTATACAATATCCTGGTAGTATTATAACTTAATAGGTTTATAATACAATCAATTTAATTTCATATAAAATTTAAAAAATAATACATAGATAATTAATCTGCGAAGGAATATTATGAAAAAAACTTGGATAATTCTCTCAACAATATCACTTGGAATATTAAGCGCTAATGCTCAAAGTATTTCTAACCTGTACAAAAGCGCCTTAACAACAAACCCATCTATTGAGCAAGCTTACGCTCAAATGAAATCAAGTCAACAATATGAAAATCAAGCCTTAGGGGCCCTTCTTCCTCAAATTAATATAGTAGGTGATGTTGCATCTAGCAGATATATTAATTATGGAAAATATAATGATGGTGACTATACCAACTCTTTTCACCAAAATAAAAATTGGACAATTGGTGTTGAATTAACTCAAACTATTTTTAATATAAGCGATTGGAGAACCCTAAGCTTAGAAAAGCAAGTTGGGCAAGAAGCAAGTTTAACTTACCAGTACACTAAAGAGGAGTTAATCTACAATGTAGCATCAAACTACATGTTAGCCCTTGAAGATATTGCTAATTTAAAATCCACTCAAGTTGAAGCAAAAGCTTTACAAAGTACTCTAAAAATAACTCAAGAGCAATATAAGGCTGGTACTAACACTATTGTAAATGTTAGTCAAGCTCAAGCCCAATACGATGAAGTTCTAGCCAAAGAAATTACTTATAAAAATGAACTTCAAAATCAACTAAATACTTTATATACAATCACAGGGCAACAAGTTAATAGTCTTCAATCTTTAAATAAGGCTTTATTTGCTCCATACACTATTACAAATCCAAAAGCTTATATTCAACAAGCTATGCAAAATAATCTAAGCTTAATAGTTGCCGCTACTAAAGTTCAAGAAAGCAAAGAAAGTTCAAAAGTAGCTAACGGAAACTTCTATCCAACTGTAAGTCTTAGTGCAGAACTTGCTAGAACTAACACAGAAAATCCTATAGAAGAAGGTTATGAGTATGGGATTACAAGTTCTAATCTAAACCAGGCCGAAGTAGAGCTTAGTCTTACTCAACCTGTATTTAATGGTGGAATCTTAATATCCAAATCAATTCAAGCAAATGATAACTATATAGCTGCATTGAAAGGTTTAATAAGTACTCAAAGAACCATAACTGAAAATGTAAATACTGATGTTAATAATATAAACTCAAATTATGCAAGCATTTCTGCTTATAAAGCTTATCTAAAATCAGCAACTATTGCTTATAAAAATATGTTATCTAGCTATAAAGCAGGAACTGAAACTTTAACAGATCTTTTAATCTCTCAAGAAAATCTATATTCAGCAAAATCTGAACTTATATCAGCTCAGTATAATTATTTAATAGCTCAATTTAAATTAGCTTTAGACACAGGTGCTATAAACTCATCTTATATAAACCAATTAGATTATATCTTAACAAACCCAGAATATGTAGGAACTATTTAAAAGGAAAATAAAATACTATGAGCAATTTATCTGAATCTATTTTGTTAGTTGATGGATCTTCTTATCTTTATCGATCCTTTTTTGCCATGCCTGCACTTACAAATCCAAAAGGTGAACCAATTGGAGCTATATATGGCTGTATAAAAATGATCTTAAGTGTCATTAATAATTTAGAGTCTAAATATTGCTCTATAGTATTTGATGGACCTAAAAAAACTTTTAGACACGAGCTTTATAAAGAATATAAAGCCACAAGAGAATCAGCTCCAAATGACTTAGTTTTTCAAATTCAGCCCATTAAAGATATTTTAGTATCTCTTGGACTTAAAGTTATAACATCAGATGGAGTTGAAGCTGATGATACTATAGGTTCTATTGCTACATCAATGCAATCTTTATATCAAAAAGATATTATTATAGCAACAAGCGATAAAGATATATCTCAACTTATTAATGAACATATTTCTATTCTAGATACCAAAAAAGATAAAATAATATTTCAATCAATAAATGAAACTACAGAAAAGTTTGGTGTAGGACCTAAATATATAGCAGACTACCTAGCTTTATGCGGGGATAGTTCTGATAATATTCCTGGCGTTAAAGGCATTGGCCCTAAAGCAGCTAGCGCTTTAATTAGCAAGTATGGCTCTATAGAATCTATATATCAAAATATAGAGGATATACTAGAAAGTGATATAAGAGCTAAAAAATCAATCTATAATAACTTAAATCTTTACAAAGAAGATTGTTTTATATCAAAACAATTAACTATTATAAAAACTGATATTGAGTATGATTTTAATCTTAAAAGCTATCTAATAAAAGAAGTAAATTTAGAAAACCTATCTAAACTATCCAATGAATTTGGACTTAATAAACTTCTATACAGCTATTTAAAAGACTATAAAGATAATTCAGAAGAAACTCAAAAAATAGATTATACCTACAAAATAATCAATTCAAACAAAATTGATAGTTTAAAACATATTTTAGATAAAATAAGCTCTCAAAATATATATTTTCAAATTCAAAATAATATCTATACCATAAATATAGTCAGCAAAACTCACAACATAGTAATAGATCTAAGTGAATGTGAATCTAATATAGAAAAAGAAATTGAAATCATCTTAGACTATCTTTTAGAGGTTAAAGCTAAAAACAAACTAAGCTTTGCTACTTATAATTTAAAAGAGCTATTTCATAAAACATCTCTTGCTAAAAAAATATCAGATATTATAGATTTTGATATACTTCTTGGAGCTTATATTATTGAATCAAACTCTATATTTAACTTAGAATTCTTATCTCAAAAATACTTACAACTTGACTTAGAGTTTAACGAAGAAGCCCATGATAAATATTTAAACTTCTCAAAAGAATCTATTCATTGCCTTAAACTTACAGAAGTTTTAAAAGCTAGACTTAAAAATAATCCTGAGCTTGCAAATATTCTTTATAATATCGAGATACCTTTGAGTTATATTTTATACAATATGGAAAAAAATGGTGTATATATAGATACCAAAGAGCTTAATGAACAAAGTAAATACTTAGAAAGTGAGCTTAAAAAAATTGAAGAAGAAATCCACTTAATAGCTGGAGAGGAATTTAATATTTCATCACCAAAACAACTTAGCGATATTTTATTTACAAAACTTCTAATTAAACCTATTAAAAAAACTAAAACAGGGGCTTACTCAACAAATGAAGAGGTTCTTGAAGAGCTTGCTAAGGAGCATGAAATAGCATCTCTTTTATTAAACTATAGAAGTCTTTTTAAATTAAAAACAACTTACACAGATAAACTTCCCTTATTAATTGATTGTAAAGGCAGAGTTCATACAACCTACAATCAAACAGGTACTATAACCGGAAGACTTTCCTCTAATAACCCTAATTTACAAAATATTCCAATAAAAACAGAATTAGGGTCTAAGATAAGAGGAGCTTTTAAAGCTCAGAATAATAATGTTATTATTTCAGCTGATTATTCTCAAATTGAATTAAGAGTTATGGCTCACTTATCTCAAGATAAGAATATGATGAAAGCTTTTAATAATAATATAGATATACACACCTTAACTGCAAGCGAAGTTCTTGAAAAAAATATTTCAAAAGTATCAAAAGATGAAAGGCGATCTGCAAAAGCAATTAACTTTGGGCTTATTTATGGTATGGGCTCCCTTGGCTTATCTAAAGCTCTTCAAATATCCCAAGATGAAGCTAAAAAATATATGAACACCTACTTTGAAAAATACAAGGGAGTTGGAGAGTATATGGCTAAAACATCAAAAGAAGCTAGTAAAAATGGCTTTGTAAATACAATTCTTGGAAGAAAAATCTTGCTACCTAAAATAAACTCAAGAAATATGAGCGAAGTAAGAGCCTCTTTAAGAGTTGCAATAAATGCTCCTGTTCAAGGAAGCGCTGCTGATATTATAAAACTTGCTATGCTTCACACTTTTAATAAAATTAAAAATAAAGATGATATCAAGCTTCTTTTACAAGTTCATGATGAATTAATATTTGAAGTACATAAAGATAAAAAGGAGGAATATCTAAAATTAGTTAAAGATATTATGGAAAATGCCTTTATGCTTTTAATTCCTCTTATAGCAGAAGCAGATTCTGGAGAAAGTTGGAAAGAGGCTCATTAACTTTAAATTACAATTTAATAAAACTATAAAAAGAGGATTATAAATATCCTCTTTTTATTTAAAATTATTTTATAATTTCTTCAGTAATCTCAATTAAGTGATCTATTTTATCTAAATCATAAGCATCTATATGAGCTTGGGAAAACTTACCTCTTTTCTCACCCAAATCATTATCAAAATAAAGTCCTGTTGAATCTTTAAACTCATCACTCAAAGCAAGATCTACAATTATAGAGCTACCCTTATCACTTTTAGACCAAATTTGTTTATAGGCTCCAAAAGCAAGTTTTGTATCAAGTAAAGAGCCCGGATTTAAAGCAATAGAGATAATATTTGGATACTTTTTAGCAAAATAAGTATTCCACATTGTAAGCGCTAATTTAGATTGAGCATAAGCTTTATTATCATTAGTTTCAGAAGCTAAAATCATAGACTCTAAATCAACACTACTTTGAGCTGCTGAACTTAAATTTATAATTCTTGGAGCAAAAGATTTTTCTAAAACAGGAAGAATTAAGTTAGTTAACAGATATGCTGCTAAATAGTTAACCCTAAATCTAAGATCTATTGAGCAATCATCTTTTCCATTAAATATTCCAGCATTGTTTACAAGAATATCTAGCCTATCAAGTTTTAAAACTTCTAAAGCCATATCTTGAACACTTTTTAGGTTAGAAAAATCAGCTATAAAATATCCAGGTCTAACTCCAGTTAAAGCTTCTATTTCATTACACACTTCAAGTATTTTTTTTTCATTTCTTCCATGTAAAAAAATATTATGACCAAGTTTTGCAAAAGCTATAGCACTTTCTTTTCCAATGCCATCTGTAGATCCTGTAACTAAAATATTCTTTTTCATCTAAATTTTCCCTTTACTTGATTATAAAACTCTTACTTTATTTAAACTTTGCTAAACCTTAAGCAATATCATAACTTAATAGCCATTTAAATTTAATAACTATTATAAGAAAACAGAATCAATAATTTATTGATAAAATTCCCAATTTTAAAAGAATGTATAAAGCAGAAACTAAAATACTTACAGAAATAATAGCTGATTCATGTTTGCCGCTATTCCATAAATAAAGAGCAAATTTAGTAGACTTTGGAAGCAAAAATGGAATACCTTGCTTATTTGGAAAATCACCTAATAAATGCACAATGCCACCAAAAGCATATCCATATCCCAAGCAGCATAGATACTGTATTAAAATACTATAATTAAACCCTCCCCAAAATGAAAAAGATCTAATTGAAATATCAAAACTTAGAAAAACTAAAACCCACATTAATACCCAATGAGTTATAGTTCTATGAGGAATTATTGTTCCCCCACCCTTTTTTCTGAGTTCTAGATAATCAGGAGCTTTTGCCCCTAATATACAAGTTACAGCTGCAGAAATTGCAAAAAATGAATTATTTGTTAAAAGCCATATATTTAAAATAACAGCAGTACTAAAAGCTATTCCAGTTTTTAGGTGTCCAGATCCGGTCATGCCACTTATTTTTTTAAAGTTAATTTTGCAAATATTATAACAAACTTTTTAATAACTAGATTAAAAATAGATTTGGGTATTTAACTAAAATTAAATTACATAGTTCCTCTAAATATTTTGCATCAATCTCATCAAAATAAGAATACTTATCTGAATCTATATCCAAAACTCCAACAACTTCATTATTAATGCTAATAGGAACTACAATCTCAGATTTAGACAAAGATGAACAAGCTATGTGATTTGGATGATCATCTACATTTTTAACAATCTGAAGATTTTTATTTTTCCAAACTTCTCCACATACTCCTTTACCAAAAGCTATTTTAGTACAAGCTAAAGGTCCGCTAAAAATATTTAGCACTAAAGAGTTTATTTTTTTATCAATTCTGTAAAATCCAGTCCAGAAAAATCCAAGCTCATCCTGCAGTAAAGCTGTTATATTACCAAGATTTGCAGTTAAGTCATCTTCATGCTTTAAAAGACCTTTTACCTGAGAAAGTATAGAAGTATATTTATTTTCTTTTGAGCTCATTTAATTAACCTTATATTAAAATTTTATTATATTTTTAATATAAGACTAATTTAATCTTAAAGATAGAACTTATTTTAAATGCACAAAGAAAAGACATCTATTAGGGCTATAATAATTACGCCTTTCTTACTTAATAGCTGATATGGATCTGAGCTATTTATATACTTTCTATGCAAAAAAATTTAAAAATTTCATAATTTTTTTTACCTTATAATTTTATTATAATTACCATCAACCTCTAACTTGCCCAAGTGTATACGCATAATAAGTCACTTGAGAAACTATGTGATACCTGTATGGTTGCATTTCCTACTTTAGAGATATTTGATACAAAAGCTGAATACTATAGCTAACGCTATTAAGCTTATTTTAAATTTAGAAATTATCATTAATAAAATTTCTTTTATTTAATAAAAAAACTTATTTAATACATTAGCACCAAGAAATTAGCATATATTATACATCTTAAATAAAAGGCTATTTAGCTATATACTAGATAGCCTAAAAATTATAATTTATAAGTTTAAAATTCTATTAAATCTTAAGCTAAAAATGCAAGATACTTATCAAAAGAAGGTGTTCTAATAAGATATCTATAAGTCATAGCTGATACTAGACCTGTTAAACCTGAAAATACTAATCCATTAACAGTATTAAAATTAAGCACCCAAGGAACTGCTATAGCTAAAGCTAAAGTTACTATATCAACTGAAGCTGCAATAAGCTTACCTTTTTTGCTTAATCTATTAAGTGGATCCAAATAATATAAATAATAATGAACTAAAGTTTGTAGTACTTTCATAACACTTACTCCTTATATAATTTTATAATTCGAAAATTTTATAAATTAATAAAATTTAAAAGTTACCACCAACCCTTAGCCTGGCCGTGTA
>JAWXTV010000003.1:0-23234 GCA_044433245.1 Psittacicella sp.
TACCGTGAGAGCTAAATAGCATTATATCATCATTGCCATTTGTTAGCTCAGCGTTAATAAGTTGATCACCCTCTTTTAATTTTATAGCTATAATGCCATTACTTCTTGGTCTACTAAATGAACTAAGTAAAGTTTTTTTAATCATTCCATTGGCTGTAGCCATAACTATAAATGATGTATCATTGTACTCTTTTATAGGAAGGGTTGCTGTTATTTTTTCATCTTTAGCAAGAGGAAGAACATTTACTATAGGTTTACCTTTAGAGTTTCTTGTAGATAAAGGAATGTCATATACTTTAATCCAGTATATAGTTCCAAGATTTGAAAAACATAATAAAGTATCATGAGTATTTACAGAATAGATATTTTCTATAAAGTCATTTTCTTTAGTTTTAGCGGCAACTTTTCCTTTACCACCTCTATGTTGAGTATCATATTCGCTAATTGGTTGATATTTAATATAGCCATCATGAGATAAAGTAACTATTACATCTTCAGGAGCTATTAAATCAGCTTTTGAAATTTCAAGAATTGAGTCTTGAATTTCAGTTTTTCTCTTATCTCCAAATTGAGTTTTAACTTCATTTAATTCATTAGATACAACTTTAATTAAAGTATTTCTATCATCTAAGATTAACTGAAGAGCACTTCTTTCATCTATTAAGTTTAAGTATTCACTAAAAATCTTATCTTGTTCTAAGTGGGTAAGTTTTTGAAGTTTAATATCTAAAATAGATTGAATTTGAGATTCATCTAATTTATAAGAGATCTCTCCTTTTAGGAAGTACTCTTTTACTTCAATATTTAATTTATCAATATTCCAAGTAGAGTTTAAAAGTTTTTCTTTAGCTTGAGATGTTGATTCTGATGTTCTTATAGTATTTATTATTTTTTCAATGTTAAATAAAGCAATACCAAGACCTTCTAAAGTATGAAGTCTTCTATTAATTTTATTTATATCAAAAATACTTCTTCTTGAGATAACTTCGCATCTATGATCAATAAAAGCTGCTATTATATTTTTAATATTTACAAGTTTTGGCTGACCTCTATCTAAAGCAACCATATTCATCCCAAAAGTTACTTGCATTTGAGTAAGAGCAAATAATTGATTTAAGATAATGTCAGCTTGAGCATCTCTTTTAATTTCTATAACTACAGTTAAGCCATCTTTATCAGACTCATCTCTTAGAGAAGATATCCCTTCAATTTTTTTATTTTTAACTAAGTTATATATGCTTTCTATTAATTTTGCTTTATTAACTTGATATGGAATTTCTGTGATAATAATAGATTCGCGACCTTTATTATCTACTTTAACTTCAGTTTTTGCTCTTAAGTATATTTTTCCTCTTCCTGTAGAATAAGCATTTCTAATACCCTCTCTACCATTTATAATTCCACCTGTTGGAAAGTCAGGTCCTGGAATTATAGATGTAATTTCCTCTATAGAAATATGACTGTTATGAAGGTATGCAATACAAGCATCAATTACTTCATTTAGATTGTGTGGAGCTATATTGGTTGCCATACCTACTGCTATACCAGAAGATCCATTTACTAGTAAATTTGGTATCTTAGTTGGTAAAACATCAGGAACTAATTCTGACCCATCATAGTTAGGAGAAAAATTAACAGTATCTTTTTCAAGGTCTGTAAGTAAGCTATGTGCAATTTTAGTCATTCTAACTTCGGTATAACGCATTGCAGCAGCTGGATCACCATCTATTGACCCAAAGTTTCCTTGACCATCAACTAATGTATATCTTAAAGAGAAATCCTGAGCCATTCTTGTAATAGTGTCATATACAGCGCTATCACCGTGAGGGTGATATTTACCTATTACATCACCAACTATTCGAGCTGATTTCTTATGGGGTTTGTTAAAGTCATATCCGCCTGTTTTCATCCCAAAAAGAACACGTCTGTGAACAGGTTTTAAACCATCTCTTATATCTGGCAATGCCCTTCCTACAATAACAGACATTGCATAATCTAGATATGAGTTCTTTAGCTCATATTCTATATCTACCTTAATAATTTCATTTGATTGATGATTCATTATTTTTTCCTAAATATATAATCTTTAAAGGTTAAATGCTTTAATTACAGCTTGAGTCCAGTTAGAAATTCTTTCATCAGTAAGTTCTGGTTGACGATCTTCATCAATGCAAAGTCCAACTAAAGTGTTATCATCAAGAAGAGCTCTTGATTCTTCAAAATGATAATTTGTATTTTGTGTAAAGCCAACAATTTGAGCGCCCTGTTCTTTTGCTATTTCATATATTTCACCAATAGCATCACAGAAATATTCAGCATAATCTTCTTGATCCCCGCAACCAAAAATTGCAACTTTTTTATCTTTAAGATTCATTTTTTTAAGAGTTGGGTAAAAATCATCCCAATCACATTGAGATTCTCCATAGTACCAAGTTGGAACACCTAGTAATAAATATTTAAATTTTGATATATCAGATTCACCTGATTCAGATATATCAAAAACTTCATTTGAGTGGTTTAAATTATTTAATATTTTAGATATGCTATTTGCAATTTTTTCTGTATTACCAGTATCACTACCGTAAAATATACCTATTGTTGACATAGTTTAAATTTGATAATTAAGTTAATTTTATTAACAAATTATATCATAAAATCTTAAGTTTTAATAAGTATTCACTTATATAGAATTTTACTGAATTTAAATTTTCAACATGTATATAATGATCTGAGTTGGGTATAATTTTTATTGAAGATTGCTTAAATTGGTCTTGTATAACTTTAGAGTCATTTTTTAATAAATCTATATAGTTTGATTTTTCACCTTTTAAGAATAGTGTATTGATAGATATATTAACTTTTTGCCATTTCATAATTAAATCTTCATAACTATTAAGTAATCCTGTAATATTAAATTTAAAACTATACTTTGAGTCTTGAATGAAAGATTTTGATAAAAATGGAAATAAAAATTTATTTTCTTGAGATAATAAGTCTTTAATTTCTGAAGCTTTTTGTGGATGAATATTTTTTATTCTAATGAGATCTTTAAATATAGCAAGATGATGATTTGGATAGTCTTTAGGTGCTATATCCATTATAATTAAAGCTTTTATATTTAAAGGGAATTTATGGCTATATTGCATAGCAACTTTCCCTCCTAAAGAATGACCAATAAGTACTATATTTTTAATATTAAGAGATATTAAAATGCTATTAATATATTTATTTAAATCATTAAAATCAACTTTATTAAATTTAGGTGCATTCCCATGGTTTAGTAGGTCAATTTGAAGTGTATCAAATTTTTCTTGAGCAAGCTTTGCAAGTGAATTCAGATTATCTTTATCGCCAAAAAGACCGTGTAAAAATACAAAAGTAAGATCTGAATGTAAAGTATTATGGTATTTATAATTTTGTGAGTTCATTTTTTTATTATATTTTATTTACTCTTTAAATAAAATATAATATTTATAATAAACTAACTAATAACTTATAAAATTTGAATGAGAACTATAGAGATAGAAGATGAGATTTATCAAATTATAGCTGAAAATACCCAATTAATAGGTGAGTCGGCATCAAGTATACTTAGAAGACTTTTAGTTGAAGAAAGAAATCATATGATTATGATGATTGAAAGTTTTAGTAGAAATTCGATTTCTATTAAAAATGATATAAAAGCAACTCAAGATAGTATTGATATTTTTATATCTTCATCTATTAAGAATTCTGTAAAACTTACTAAAGCTCAAATTTATTTGAAAATCTTGGAAATACTTTATGAGTTTGATTCTGAGGTATTTGAAGCTATTGTATTAGATATTAATTTAAATAGAAAAACTATTCAATTTATAGATCTTGATCAAGAGAGTGAAGATTTTATGTGGATAGAAAATAGTCCGTATAGAGTTAAAGTTAAAAATTCTACTAGCATTAAGTTCAATATTTTAAAGATTTTCTTAGGTATAATGAATTTTCCAAATACTTTTATAGAATCCATTGAAGTTTTTTTATATAGATAATATGGAATTTTTAAAATCAACATCAAAATCTAAATCTTCTTTTGCTATTTCATTTCTAAAGGGTAATTTAGAAATCAATTTAACAAGAAAAGAGTTCTTGTATATTATAGCTAAAGTTAAAACATTTATTTTAGAAACTGCTTTATTAGAGGATTTAGTTATAGTAGATAGATTTTCTTTTGAAGGGGTTGTGCTTTATCTAGCATCTCTTAGCAGTTCTAAAAAAACTTGGATTATAAATTCTTTTTATAAAGAGGAAAGGTTAACAAGTATATATGAAGAATACAATCTTAAGCAGATCTTTAATTTAACAAAAGATAGTGTTCTACACTCTAAATTAGAACAGAGTTATCTAAATATTTTAAATTTAGCTTTGAGTGAATTAAAGTGTGTAGATCTTAATATGGCCCCAGATTATTTAGAGTTAAATCTAGATACTCAAATTTTACTATTTTCTTCAGGAAGTACAGGAAAGCCTAAGTGTATAGTACATAATATAGGAACTAATATTGAAAGTGCTATCAGATCTTCTAGTTTTTTAAGTATAGATCAAAGAAGTAAGTTATACTTAAGTCTTCCAATTTTTCATGTTTCTGGTCAAGCTATTTTATTTAGATGGCTTTATTCTAATGCTTCTCTTTTTGTTGGAGAGAAAATAGAGTTTAGTATAATTGATAAAATAACTCATACATCTTTGGTTCAGGCTCAATTGGTAAATTATTTAGAATATTTAGACTTACAAAAAATAATTTTTAAAGCTCCTAAGATATTTCTATTAGGAGGTAGTTATATAGATGAGAATTTATGTATAAAGGCTTCTAATTATAATATTAAATGCTTTGTAGGTTATGGACTTACAGAAACAGCATCAGCAGTTGCAATTAAAGATATGTTAAAGCCTGGAGGTGCTAAGCTTTTAGATAATAATTTTATAAAAATAGATAAGAATGGCGTGATTTTTATAAAGTCTAAAAGTTTATTTTTAGGGTATTTGTCAAGCTCTAGAGTTATTAATACATCTTCTATTGTTAATGGATATTTTAATACCAAAGATATAGGTGTTTTAAAAGAAGAAGAGCTTTTTGTTACGGGAAGGTTAGATAATATGTTTATTTCTGGTGGTGAAAATATTTTTCCAGAAGAAATAGAGTCTCTTATTTACAAGACTGGTTTTGTATCAAATATTTTTATTATTCCTAAAGATAATAATAAATTTTTACAAGTTCCTGTAGCTTTTATTGACTCTAAAAGTTATCAGAATTTAAATAGATTTAGATCTGATTTAGAAGATTTTTTGAGTAAAAGTCTTGAAAAATTTAAAATACCTAAAGAGTATTTTGAATTAAAAGAGGAATATTTAGATGGTGCAATAAAATATTCAAGAAATAAATTAATTAATTTGGTCAATAGTTAATATGTCTGGAAATAGTATAGGAACCCTTTTTAAAGTAACAACATTTGGAGAATCTCATGGAGTTTCTCTCGGCGCTATAGTCGATGGAATTCCTCCAGGTTTTAAGTTATCTTCTGAAGATATTCAAAAAGAATTGGATAAAAGAAAACCTGGAATGAATAAATTTATGTCAAAAAGAAGGGAAACTGATATAATTGAAATTTGTTCTGGCTTGTATAATGGTGTTACAACAGGAACCCCAATAGGTCTTATAGTTCAAAATGTGGATGTTAGATCTCAGGATTATTCTAATATAATGGATATTCTTAGGCCTGGTCATGGTGATTATACTTATTTTTATAAATATGGAGTAAGAGATCCAAGGGGTGGAGGCAGAGCTTCAGCTCGTGAAACTGTAATGAGAGTGGCAGCTGGAGCTATAGCTAAAAAATATCTAAAAGATATTTTAAATATAGAGATATATTCATTAGTTACACAAATTGGTGAGGTTAAAGCTTCAAATATAGATTATTTAAATATTTATCCTGAAGATATATATCTTAATGATTTTAATACGTATGGAGAAGAAAATATTGCTTTATTTGATAAATATTTGTCAAGTATTATTAAAGATAAAGATTCGGTAGGGGCTAAGTTAAAACTTATTGTAAAAAATTTACCAATAGGTTTGGGTGAGCCTGTTTTTGATAGATTAGAGGCTGATCTTGCTCATGCTCTTATGGGTATTAATGCCTCTAAAGGTGTTGAAATAGGTGATGGTTTTAACTCTGTTAGTATGCTTGGATCTAACTCAAGAGATGAGATAGCTAAAGAGGGTTTTAAAACAAATCATTGCGGTGGAGTTTTAGCGGGGGTTAGTACAGGGTCACCAATAGATATGAATATAGCTTTTAAAGCTACCTCATCAATTCCAAAGCCAATAAATACTTTGGATATTAATGGAAACCTATCTGTATCTTTAACAAAAGGAAGGCATGATCCTTGTGTAGGAATAAGAGCTGTACCTGTTGTTGAAGCTATGGCATCTATTGTAATTATGGATCATTTTTTGAAATTTAAGGCTCAATGTAGGTAATTAATGAAGATAGATACATCAAAATTAGGATATAGAGCTAAATTCTCATTTCAGTTTTTTTTGCCTCAATATTGGTTAATATGGTTTGGATATTGGATTATTATTGTACTTGCATATATGCCAAGATGTATAAGAGATTTTTTTGCTTTTGTTTTATATAAACTTTCTGCTAAAAAGCTTAAAGCCCCGAGAAGGAGATCTTTTATAAATCTAACACAGTGTTTCCCAGAATTATCTGATAAACAAAAGAATAAGATAATTGATAACATGTGTTTGGTTGCTTTTAAAAGCATTTTAGGGGTTGGTCAGATAAAATTTAGAAGGATTAAAACTTTAGTTAAAAAAGCAGAAATTTATGGTCTTGAAAATTTTACTGATGCTATTGATCAAAATAAAAATATTGTATTATTTGTACCTCATTCATGGAATGTTGATATGGGTGGTGTAATTATAAATGAGATAGCTTATAGAAAAAATAGAGATATTTGCGCTATGTATAGGCCACAAAAAAACCCTTTAGTTAATTACTTGTGGACAAGACTAAGAACTTCTAGGCGTGGTAATGCTCACCCAAGGCAAGAAGGTTTAAAGTCTTTTTTAAACAAGATAAGAAAAGGGTATATAGGATATTATTTACCAGATCAGGATTTTGGCCCAGGAAGTGGGGAATATGCTTCATTTTTTAATACAACAAAACAAACTTTAAGTTCTTTAAATGTGGTTGCAAGACTTGGAAAATGTGAAATTATTCCACTTTTTAATAAGTATGATTTAAAGACTAAAAAATATATTATAGAAATTCATAAGCCATTAAAAATTAGTGAAGATAATCTTGAAATGGCAACACTTATGAATCAAGAAATTGAATCTTTTATAAAAGATTCTCCAGAGCAATATACTTGGTTTTTAGAGCTTTTAAAAACAAGGCAAGATGGTAAAAATATATATAAATAATAGGAACTCAAATGTTATCAGATATTTTAAAAAAAACTATTAAATCAATACCTAATTATCCAAAAGAGGGTATTATTTTTAGAGATGTAACTAGTTTATTAGAAAGCCCGGAGGTTTTTAAAACAGTTATTGATACTATAGTTAATATTGCTAGAGATCAAGGCTTTACAAAAGTAATAGGTACAGAGGCGAGAGGTTTTATATTTGCAGCCCCGGTAGCTATAGCTCTTAACTTGCCATTAGTTTTAGTAAGAAAACCTAATAAATTACCTAGAGAGACAATTGAAGAGTCATATTCTTTAGAGTACGGTACAGATACATTCCAAATTCATGTAGATTCTATCTCTAAAGGAGATAAAGTTCTTGTTATAGATGATTTATTGGCAACTGGCGGAACCATTTTGGCATGCAATAATTTGGTTAAACGCTTAGGTGGTCAAATAGCTTCTGGAATATTTGTAATTAATTTACCTGATTTAGATGGTGAAAAAGAGTTGAATAAAGCGGGAATTAAGACTCACTCTTTAGTTTCATTTGAGGGTGAGTAATATTTATGGCTTATGAAGTTTTAGCAAATAAGTGGAGACCTAAATCATTAGATCAATTAGTTGGTCAAGATTATGTTGTTAAAGCTTTAACAAATAGTTTAGCAACTCAAAGAATTCATAATGTATATTTGTTTTCAGGAACAAGAGGGGTTGGTAAAACTAGTGTTGCAAGACTTCTAGCTAAATGTATTAGCTGTAAAAAAGGGCCAACCCCTACTCCATGTGGAAAATGTGATGTTTGTTTAAGTATTAGAGATAATAATTATCCAGATATTATAGAGTTTGATGCAGCCTCTAATACAGGTGTTGATGATATAAAAAATATATTAGAAAATATTCAATATTTACCTTTTGCTGGAAAATATAAAATATACTTAATAGATGAAGTTCACATGTTATCAACAAGTGGATTTAACGCCCTTTTAAAAACTTTAGAAGAACCGCCAGAATATGTTAAATTTATTTTAGCAACTACTGAACCAGATCGAATTCCAGCTACAGTTTTATCAAGATGTTTACACTTTAATTTAAAAAATATTAAATTAAATATTTTAGAAAAGCACTTAAGTTTTATATTGGATGTTGAAAAAATTTCTTATGAAACAGAGGCTATAGTTGAGATTTCAAAAGCAGCTTCAGGAAGTCTTAGGGATGCTATTAGTCTTTTAGATCAAGCAATTTTAGTATGCAGTGAAGATTTAACTTATATAAAAATTGCTAAAATGATGAGTATAAGTTCTCATGAAGATGTTTGTAATTTTATTGAATATAGCATTAATGCTGATTTAGAAGCTACTATATTGTTACTTAAAAATATAGATATAAAAGGTGTAGATTTTTTAAAATTTTTTAATGAAGTATTAGAGCAGTTATATATTATGAGCTCTTTAAAGCTAATTCCAGACACTGTATTACAGGCTCAGTTATATAAACATTTGGAGTTAAAGTTAGATCAGTTTGATCTTAATATATTAAATTTATTTTATAAACATCTTTTAGAGCATAAAAAATACTTATTTATAGACTTAAATAGCTTAAATATTTTTACAATGCTTTCTTTAGAATGGGTAAGTAAATTAAATATTAATAATATAGAGCCTGCTAGATTAGAAGAAAAATATACCAACCCAGATTTAACTGTAGGATCATTTATAAATTCTATATCTTATGATGCCAAAATCTCCTCTAAATCTCAAACAATCAAATTAAATGAATTTAGAGATAAAGCTTTAGTTACTAAACAGGATAAGGTTTTGGATTTAGTACCCATTGAGGATAATTTAAAGTTAGAAAAAACTTTAAATACTATAGAGATTAATAATTTAGAGCAAATAGATGTATTGGATAGAAGTATTCAAGATAATTCTGCTTTAAATAGTATTTTTACTCAATCTCAGGAAGATTTTTCTAAAGGCAATAGTTTTGAGAATATTAGTTTAAATAATTCTAAGGAATCTTATTTAGATTCTATAAGAGAACTTGAAGGTAACATTCAAAGTAAAGATGAAGATGATGTTAATGATGCTTTAGCTTTAAAAATGATTTCTGGTGTTAGAAATTCAAAAGTAATTCATGGTGATCAAGAGGCTGCTAATATTCTTTTGGCAAGGAAACTTTCTAGAGATACTACAGATTCAGTTTTAAATGCTTTTGAATTTTTTAGAAATAAAAGAGAGTTTTTATTATCTCAAAATATTGAGCAGGTGATTCCTAATTTAAATGAGTCTATTTTTAATGAAACTATAGAGTTAGATGATAATCCTATATTAGAGAATAGTCTTAATGAGATAGTTAATTCATTAGTTGATGATAATTATTTAGAGAGTAAAGATATTCCTGTTGAGAGTAATAATATTTCTTTGTTTAATGAAGAAGTGGATTTTGCAAGATTTAGTAAAAAAAATGTTGTAGACTATAAACAAGAATACAAAACAGTTTCCTTTAAAAATATAATGGTAAATGTTAATATTCCTACGATAGATATTAACCAGGATAGCGTATCTCATATTGAAGCTTTTATTGATGAAAACTCTACTGAAATAAGTTTACTTCAAGAAATTTTTAAAAAACAATTAGTAATTCAAAAAATTGTTAATTTAATTTAATAAAATATATTGACATTTCAAATCAATAAATATAATATATTTACATATATGGATATGTAGCTCAGTTGGTTAGAGCACAACACTCATAATGTTGGGGTCATAGGTTCGAATCCCATCATATCCATAAATATGCGGGAGTGGCGAAATTGGCAGACGCACCAGATTTAGGTTCTGGCGCCGCGAGGTGTGTGGGTTCAAGTCCCTCCTCCCGCACCACACAAAAGTTATAAATTGGGGTATCGCCAAGCGGTAAGGCACTGGGTTTTGATCTCAGCATACCTAGGTTCGAATCCTAGTACCCCAGCCATCATTCTTTATAAATTTTTAATTATATTCTTTATCTAACCTTTCTTTATTTCTACTTTCTAGATTTATTATTTTAATTTATGTTATTATTTGATAATTATAGTATTTTATTAAAATAAGGACTTTAAGCTTTATGGGATCAAAACAAGAAGCAAGAGATATATTATTAACTTGCGCTCTTCCTTATGCTAACGGCCCTATTCACTTAGGTCATTTATTAGAGCATATTCAAGCAGATATCTGGAGTAGATATCAAAAGTTACAAAATCATAATGTATATTTTATTTGTGCAGATGATACTCATGGAACAGCTATTATGCTTAAGGCTGAATCTCTAGGTATAACTCCAGAAAAATTAATTCATAATATTCATGCAGATCACACTCAAGATCTTGCTAAATTTAATATAGACTTTAATTATTATGGCTCAACAAATTCAGAAACTAATAAAAAGTTATCTCAGTCTGTATTTATAGAGCTTGATAAAAAAGGTTATATAGCTAAAAGAGATATAGAACAGTTTTATGACCCAGAAAAAGAAATGTTTTTAGCTGATAGATTTATCAAAGGTGAGTGCCCTAAATGTCATGCTAAGGATCAATATGGAGATAATTGTGAAGTGTGTGCTGCAACTTACTCTCCAGTAGATTTGATAAATCCATATTCAGTTGTAACAGGAGCCACTCCTATTCAACAGGTATCTGAGCACCTATTTTTTGACCTTCCAAAGCTTGATCTTTTTTTAAAAGACTGGGTTAAATCAGGAACTCTTCAGGAAGAAGTTTTAAATAAAATGAATGAGTGGCTAACTTCAGGTCTTAAACAGTGGGATATAAGTAGAGATGCTCCTTATTTTGGTTTTGTAATCCCAGGGTATACTGATAAATATTTTTATGTATGGGTCGATGCTCCGGTTGCTTATTATTCTTCATTCTTAGAGTATGGGAAGTCTAAAGGTTTAGATTTTAGTGATAAATTAAAATCTGATAGTAGTTTGGAGGTTAATCATTTTATAGGTAAAGATATAGTATACTTCCATAGTTTATTTTGGCCTGCAATGCTTTATGGTTCTAATTTAAAAACTCCATCACATATATGGGCTCATGGTTATATAACTATAAATGGCGCTAAAATGAGTAAATCAAAAGGAACTTTTATTCAGGCAAAAACTTTTTCTAAAATGCTTGATACTGATCTTTTAAGATATTACTATGCTAGTAAGTTAACCTCTAAAATAGAGGATATTGATTTAAATCTTGAAGATTTTGTAAATAAAGTTAATTCAGACTTAGTAAATAAAATTATTAATTTAGCAGCTAGAAATGTTAAATTTATTACAGAAAGATTTAATAATACTTTAAGCTCTTCTTTAGCGGATCAAGATTTATTTAATAGATTTATATCATACAAAGATGAAATAAATAGTCTTTATGAATCTCGTGAATATTCAAAAGTTGTAAGAATTATTGCATTTTTAGCAGATGAGGCAAATAAATATATAGATGCTAAAGCTCCTTGGGTTTTAGCTAAAAATGAAGATACTTTAAAGGATCTTCATTTGGTAGCTTCTATGGGTATTGAGTTATTTAAAGTTATATTTACTTATTTAAAACCTATTGTCCCAAATCTTACAGTGAAAGCTGAGAATTTCTTAAATCTTAAATTATCTTTTGATAATTTAGAAAATAAAATGTTATCTCATAAAATTAATAATTTCGTTCCTATGATGAAAAGATTAACCGCTAAAGATATTGAAGATTTAATTTCACAAGCAAAATTAGATAATGCTAATTAATTAATGATAGTTGAGGTTTTTATGGATCAGTTTCCAGTTACACTTAAAGGTGAAGCAAAATTAAGAAAAGAGCTTGAGTATTTAAAAGGTACAAAAAGAGCTGAAATAACAAATGCTATAGCTGAAGCTCGTGAGCATGGTGATTTAAAGGAAAATGCTGAGTATCATGCAGCAAGAGAGCAACAAGGTTTTTGTGAGGCAAGAATTAAATATCTAGAGGGTGTTCTATCTAATGCTAGAGTTATAGATATAACTACAATTCCTGTATCAGATAAAGTTATTTTTGGCACAAAAGTTGTGCTTGAAAATACTGACTCAGGAATTGAAGTTGAATATCAAATTGTTGGAAATGATGAGGCTGATATTAAATTAAATTTAATTTCAGTTAACTCACCAATTGCTAAAGGTCTGATAGGAAAATTTATTGATGATGAGGTTTCAATAGTTACCCCAGGTGGAACAGTAAATTATTATATTGTTGATGTAAAATATGAACCTTAAATTTATTTTGGAAGTTTAATAATTTCCTCTTTAGATTTTCTATAGAAAGAACCCGTATTACCTATTAGTTGAACTAAGGTTGAATGGGTTTTTTCTTCAATAGATTTAGCGAAAGCTAAGTTTTCTTCTTTATTCACTCCATTTAGTTTAACTTTAATTAGCTCTTTAGCTTCTATGGTTAAATCTATTTCTTTTAAAATATTATCTGTTAGGCCGTTTTTTCCTAAAAGGATTAAAGGTTTTAGGTCATGACACATTTTTCTTAAAAAAAGTTTTTGATTTTGTTGCATTTTTATAAAAATTTATATTATTTTTCTATTTTAGTAGTATATATAATTTTTTATTTAGAATATATACCTAAAATAAATATATAATATAAATTATATTTTGAATTTTTTATTAAAGGTATATGGCTAAAAAACGCTCAGCAAGTTCAACAAGATGGTTAAATGAACATTTTAAAGATGAATATGTAAAACAAGCTCATGATAATAAATTAAGATCTAGAGCTTATTTTAAACTAGATGAAATCCAAGCTAAGTATAATTTATTTAAACAAAGCTCAGTAGTTGTGGATTTAGGGGCGGCTCCAGGAGGTTGGAGTCAGTTTATAATTACTAAAATAGGCAAAAAGGGTAAAGTAATAGCTTGTGATATTCTTCCAATGGAAGAGATAGAAGGTGTTGATTTTCTGCAGGGAGATTTTAGAGAGGATGATGTATTTAATAAACTTATAGAAATGATTCCTCAAGATGGGGTTAATTTTATAGTATCTGATATGGCCCCAAATTTCTCAGGAACTCCTGCTGTTGATATCCCAAGATCATTTTATTTAATAGAATTAGCTCTTGATATGGTAGATAGGGTTTTGAAAAAAGGCGGTGGATTTGTTGTTAAGGTTTTTCAAGGTGATGGATTTGATGCTTATTTGAAAAATATTAGAACTAAATTTGGTACTGTGAAAGTAGAAAAACCTAATTCTTCTAGATCTAGATCTAGAGAAATTTATTTGGTTTGCACAAACTATAAAGGTTAAAGTATTAAGCTATAATAAGCATAGTAACATCTATACTTAATGTATAAATTATGTGATAGTATAATATAAGAAAAATATAAAAATTATTTATCAACGAGGCACTGCTTTGAATAACAATATTATAAAGAATTTGATCATATGGTCAGCTATAGCTATTGCTTTGATAGCCGTTATGAATTTTTTCAATAGCTCATCTAGTGTTGCTCAAAATCCTTATTCAACTTTTGTATCACAGGTTAAAAATAATGAAGTAAGTTCAGTTGTTTTTAATAACTCAGTTCTTACGGTAACTGAAAGTGATGGGCAAAAATATACAACTATTATGCCTATTTATGATGGCAACATCCTTCCACAATTATTATCTCATAAGATAGAAGTATCTGGTACACCTGCTAAACAAAGCAGTTTATTGACGCAGATTTTAATATCTTGGTTCCCTATGATTCTTTTAATAGGTATATGGATATTTTTTATGCGTCAAATGCAAGGTGGCGGTGGAAAAGCCATGAGTTTTGGTAAATCTAAAGCTAAAATGATTCCTGCAGATGAAATTAAAACAAGATTAACTGATGTGGCTGGATGTGATGAAGCTAAAGAGGAAGTTGCTGAAATAGTAGATTTTTTAAAAAATCCAAAAAAGTATCAAAATTTAGGTGGTAAAATTCCTAAGGGTATTTTAATGGCAGGCCCTCCAGGAACTGGTAAAACTTTACTTGCAAGAGCAATAGCTGGTGAAGCAGGTGTTCCATTTTTCTTAATTTCTGGCTCTGATTTTGTTGAGATGTTTGTAGGTGTTGGAGCCTCAAGAGTTAGAGATTTATTTGCAGAAGCTAAAAAAAATGCTCCATCTATTATTTTTATTGATGAAATAGATGCGGTAGGAAGACAGCGTGGATCTGGTATAGGTGGAGGTCATGATGAGAGAGAACAGACTCTTAATCAGATGTTAGCTGAAATGGATGGTTTTAAGGGTAAAGAAGGTGTTATAGTAATCGCAGCAACTAATAGGGTTGATGTTTTAGATGGCGCTCTAATAAGACCTGGAAGATTTGATAGACAGGTTCATGTGGGACTTCCTGATGTATTAGGAAGAGATAAAATACTTCAAATACATATGAAAAATGTTCCTACTGATGCTGATGTAGATACTATGATTTTAGCAAGAGGAACTCCTGGATATTCAGGAGCTGATCTTGCAAATTTAGTAAATGAAGCAACTTTATTTGCTGCTAGAAATTCAAGAAGTCTTGTTTCTATGAATGAGTTTGAAATGGCTAAAGATAAAATTAATATGGGTCCAGAAAGAAAAACTCTTATTATGACAGAAAAGACTAAAGAATCGACTTCTTATCATGAAGCTGGTCACGCTATAGTTGGTTATTTAATGCCTGAACATGATCCTGTTCACAAAGTAACTATAGTTCCAAGAGGAAGAGCTCTTGGTGTTACTTTCTTTCTTCCTGAGGGTGATCAAGTAAGTGTTAGTCAAAAACAACTTGAGGGTAGAATCTCAACAGCTTATGCTGGAAGATTAGCTGAAGAGTTAATTTATGGTATTGAAAATGTATCAACTGGAGCATCAAATGATATTCAGTATGCTACAAATATGGCTCTTAAAATGGTTACTGAATGGGGATTTTCAAAAAGTTTGGGTCCAATCTTCTATAATAAGGAAGAAGCTGATAATTATCTAAATAGAACTCAAGGAACAGCTAAGGTTTCTGAAACAACTTCTAGAATTATAGAGGAAGAGGTTTATGATATTATCAATCGTAACTTTAATAGAGCAAAACAAGTTCTAGAAGAAAATATTGATATACTTCACTCTATGAAAGATGCTCTTATGAAATATGAAACTATTGAGCGTGAGCAAATTATAGAGCTTATGGAAAGAAGAGAGGTTACTTCTCCTAAAGGTTGGAGAAATTAACTCTTTATAATTTTTATTTTAAAGCGCCTTCTATAGAAAATATAGAGGGCTTTTAAATCTCAATAATTCTATTAACTATAGACTCTATTTCATCTAAGTGGTGGGTCGCTATACATAGAGTTAAATTATATTGTTTTGTAATTTTTGAAAGAATATTAATAGTATTTTTGCGAGATTTTGGATCAAGTCCTGTAAGAGGTTCATCTAAAAGTAAAATTGGCTTTTCTCTTAAGACTGATCTTATGATAGCTATTTTTTGAGCCTGTCCTCCAGATACTTCATGTGGAAATCTATCTAAAATAGTGTCAACTTCTAGCTCTTTACTAAGATTCTGAATAGATATATTTTGTTTAGAGTTTAATCTAGTATTATTTTTTATTCCTATAGCAATATTTTTGTATAAAGTCATATGAGAAAAAAGATTATCTTTTTGAAATAAAATAGAAAGAGGTCTTTTATCTGGATCTAGTTTTGTATAATCCTTATTATTAAGATAAATTTTTCCACTTATAGGTTTATTAAATCCTGCAATTAAATTTAATAAAGTAGATTTCCCTTTTCCACTTTTCCCTACTAAAGCAATTTTTTCACCTATCTTTATTTCTAAATTAAAATAAAAATCTATCGGGTTGTTTGGATATGTAAAATGAATATTATCTAATTTAATCATGAAATAACTCACTTATAATGAAGCTAAAAAATATGGTTAAAGATATAATAAAGCTGATAAATATGGCAGCATTATTTTGATACTTATTTAAATCTTGGTACAAAAGCCAAGGGAGGGTTATAAAATTATTATTACCAAAGAGTGATACTATAGTAAAATCTCCAATAGATAAGCTAAAACTCCAAATAAAAGATAGTAGAATTTCCTTTTTTATAATAGGAAGATCAACATATCTAAAGAATTTTAAATATTTAACTCCTAAAGATAAAGAAAGTTTATTATTAGAAATTAAGTTTTGAGTAAATTTTATTTTTAGAAAGTTAAGGCTGTAAGGAATGGTTAATATAGCATTTAAAAAACTAATTATAAATAAGATTAAATAATAGTTTTCTAAGAATTTATTTAAAATAAAAAATAGCCCTATACTTATTATAAGTGCTGGAATACTAATTATAAAAAGTCCTAGGTTATTAATTATATTTCCTAGATTGTTAAATTTATTTAATAGAAGGTTTCTACTTATATTTAAGATAAATAAACACATAATAATATTAATAATTCCAGACAATAATCCTATAATCAGGGTTGTAATAAAGGCTTTAATCACAGTTAAATTAATGTAATTGAAAATATTTCCAATTTGAAAAATAGGTAGAAATATTGCAGCTAATATAGAAATTAAAGTAATTATAAAAAGTGCTATGCTAATACTTTGAATAATTTTGATACTTCTATTAAATTTTGGAAAGATGCTATTTTTAGTTTGAGTTTTTTGAGATAAAAATATATTTTTTGGTATAAAAATAAAAAATATAAGTGAAATAATTAGTTGAGTAATAGCAAGAATTGCAGCTGAACTTAAATTGAAATTAAAAATAATATTTTCATATATTAAGACTTCAAGAGTCGTATCTTTAGGTGAACCTCCAAGAATTAGAACACTTGTAAAGCTGGTAAAGCATAGTAAAAAAAATAGTACAAAACTAGATGGTATAGATTTTTTTATGTAAGGAAGATCTATATTTTTAATATAAGTAAGATTTTTTATACAAAATTGTTTGGCTAGTTTTTTATTATTTTCAGGCACTTCATTTAGTGCGTTATAAAAGATATTAATTCCAAGAGGTAAATTAAATATAATATTTCCAATCAATATAGGAATAAATCCATAAAAATTCCAACTATAATTTATACCTATATGTTTAACTAGTATAGCAACCCATCCATTAGATGAAAATATACTAAGTAGGGATAGGATTATAGAAAGAGAGGGAAGTGTAGATAATAAAGCTGATATTTTAATTAAAAATCTTATTTTTATTATCTTTTGATAGTAAAATGAATGAGCTATGATTATAGATAAAACTAAAGTTAGTATAGCTGATATAAAGGCTTGATAAAAGCTAAAAAAAATAACATGGAATGTGTATGAATTAAAAGTATTTAAAATTACTTTTCCAAGATTAGAAAGTTTTGTAAAACTTAGAAGTTTATATAAGCTAAAAAAATAGGTTATGAAAATACTTGATAAAAATATAGATCCTACCAAGTATTTATAGAGCCACTTTTGAGTTTTAAACATTTATGATTGAATACGAAAGAAGATTTGTATTTGAAATAAAAGTAGTTGCTAAAAGAGCTGAAAAGAAAGCTATATATATTATAGTTTCAAGAGGTCTTATGTGTTTTAATTTTTTCTTATTTTTATTAGATAAAATAATAGCTCTTGCCCAAGGTATAATAAAACATATTCCTATATTAACATCAATTATTAAAGATATAAGTAATATTAAGCTGTGATATATTACAGATGCATGCATGTATCTTCTGCATGTATTAAATATGGTTTTGGATTTTCTAAATAATAAAGCTCCAATTAAAAAACTAGCACTTGTTAGAAATATGTAGTTAAAGCTATGTATATCTATAAAGTCTTGAGAAGTTGCAAGATATGAGCAGTATCCCATAATACTAAAGAATATAATATTTATAAATTCAGCTATAAAGTAACTTTCAATATGGAACTTTTGGAATAGTGATTGGAATCCTATAGCTATAATTATAGGTATTAAAAAGATATTAATTTTAATATAAATTATAGAAAGTAAAATCCATAATATAATTATAATAGATCCATATATTAATAGTTTTTTAGGGTTGGTAATTTTTTTATTAGCTATAGATTCATAGAATGGATAGCTAATAAGATAGCAAGAAATCCATAGAAGAAGAAATAAAATTCCACTAAGATGATAGCTTGTTTGGATACTTGCAAAAATAAAACCATATATAGCTGGAAGAAGAGCGTTTAAGGCAATGCTTATTTGGTTAAATTTAAAAGCCTCTAATTTTCTATAGCGATTTTCTTTATATCTTTGTGTTGATTGCATAAAACTGTTTTTTATTAAAATTTATTTAATCTGCTTTTATTATATTGAAAGAAAAGTAGATTATAAAATTTATTTAATCTGAATATCTTCTTTAGTTAACATATGGCCCATTCTATCTATTTTAGTTTCAAGATAGTCATGATTAAATTTATTAATGCCTGCAATTAATGGAACTGTTTTATTTATAGAAATACCAACATTTTGTAATTGATGAATTTTTGCTGGATTATTGGTAATTAATTTAATTGACTTAACTTTTAAAAGATTAAGAATTTTGGCGCAAGGATTAAAATCTCTTTCATCAGCATCAAAGCCTAGTTTAAGATTGGCATCAACTGTATCAAAGCCTTTATCCTGTAAAGCATAGGCTTTTATTTTATTAATTATACCAATACCTCTACCTTCAGATCTATGATAGATTAAAATTCCTTGTTTATTTTTTGAAATAAGTTCTAAAGCGCTATGAAGTTGTTCTCCACAGTCGCATTTTATGCTACCAAAAACATCTCCAGTTAAGCATTCAGAGTGTACTCTTACTAAAAGATTTTCTTGGTTTTCAATACTTCCCATGGTTAGGGCTATATGGTTTTCTTTGGTTAAAGGATCTTCAAAGCCATACATTGTAAATACCCCATATTTTGTAGGGAGTTGAGCTGAAGTAATTAATTTTAACATAGCCTTTTTATAATTTTTTATAATTTATTACATTATAAGGTATGCTATACTTATTTAAAATATAAATTTTAAAAATAGATTCAAGTAAGACTTATTGTAAGCCTCTTATTTATCATTTATTTTAATTATTTTAAGTTGTTTAAAGTGTTAGTTTATTTTGCTGACTAGCAAGGAGAGGGCATGGAAGAAGATAAGATAGATGTTCAGCAAGATTTGGATATATTAAATCAATATGCTGAGTTAGATGATTTAAATTCAACATTATCAGAAAAAAAACCTATAGAATTATTACAGCAAATAGAGCAAGAAAGATCTGTTTTATGGAATCTTATTATAAATAGCAATAATTACGACTATGATTCTTTATTTATTGATGAAATTTTTGATTTAGTTTCAACAGAAGATTTTCCCCATAAAACTCATCAAGCTATATTTTCTTTCTTACAAGTTTCAAGACATCTTCAAAATCCTATTAATATAAATATTTTAGATGAAGAATTTCGAGCTAGATCCAAACTTAAAGGATCTGACTCTATTGATTTTAATGAGCTTTGGAGTCTTCAAGATAAAGATAAAGAAAGACAGCCTGTTATTGAAGAGTATGCTAGAAGAATTAGAAGACGTTCTATTTTGCGTCGCTTAGAAAAAGCTTCAAATGATATCTATAGATTAGCATATGAATCATCAGGTAAAGAAATAGTTGAGATTATAGATGATGCAGAGAAGGTAATATTTTCTTTAGGTGATTATAAAAATAATAATAAAGTTCAAACTCATTACTCAGCAGGTGAATTAGTTAAGATAGCTAAAGAGGATATAGAATCTCTTAGAAAGAATAAAGATAAAATAAAAGGTGTTACAGGTCTTAAAACAGGATTTTCATCTATAGATGAAGTAAGTTCAGGTCTTCAACCTGGAGATTTAATTATTTTGGCAGCAAGACCTTCTATGGGTAAAACAGCTTTTGCTTTAAACATATGTGAAAATATAGCTTTTTCTCAAGAGAAATCAAAACCAGTTTTATTTTTTAGTGTAGAAATGGGTGCTGGGCAGTTAATGTCTAGAATGCTATCTTCTCAATCTGGTATCCCTCTTCAAAAGATAAAAATAGGTGATTTATCTAATAAAGATATGTCAGATATTATGCATGCTTATAACGCTATAGAAGCTGGTGGGAATTCTTTATTTATTGAAGATGCTTCAGAAATAACAGTAATAGATATAGCAAGAATGGCAAGAGCTAAATATAAAGAAGTTGGACTTTCTCTTATAGTTATAGATTATTTACAACTTATTCGCTCTTTTAATAAAGAGGAAAGTAAAAATATTGAAATAGCAAATATATCAAGATCATTAAAAGCTTTAGCAAAAGAGTTAAAAATTCCTGTTATAGCTCTTGCTCAGCTATCAAGATCTGTTGAAAAAAGAGATAATAAAAGACCTGTAAATTCAGATTTAAGAGATTCTGGATCTATTGAGCAAGATGCTGATATTATTATGATGTTATATAGAGATTCAGTTTATAAAAATAGTGCTTTAAATGGAGAGGTAGATTCTAATGATCAGTATGCAAGTACTCCTAATAATGCTAAAGAAGCTGAAATAATTATTACTAAAAATAGAAATGGTTCTCTTGGAACTAAAAAATTTATTTTTGATGGAAATATATCTCACTTTTCTGAAAAAGAGCTCTCTGCTACTTATTCTGATCATAATGAAAATATGATGGACTTGTAAAGTAAGTTTTTTTGAATTAAATAGTTAAGAATTTTGATAGTATTAATTTCATTTTAAATTTATAATTAAATAGTGGTATAAAATAATAAAATAATAAAATAATAAGGTAAATGGTGGGCAAAGTGTTAAAATCAATTAATCCTTTAAATACTAGTGCTTATAAAGAATTACAAGCTTATACAAAAGAAAAGCAAGTAAGTTTAAAAGAAAGATTTAGTAAAGATCCAGATAGATTTAATAAATATTCAATTAATTTTGAAGATAAAATATTTTTTGATTTTTCTAAAAATCATATAGATCAAAAAATAATGGAAATGTTATATTCTTTAGCTAAAGAATGCAACCTTGAAGATTCTATTTATCAAATGTTTTCAGGCGCTAAAATTAATAGAACTGAAGATAGAGCAGTGTTGCATACAGCTTTAAGAACAACTAGTGATAATCCTATTTTAGTTGATGGTAAAGATGTAATTCCAGAAGTTAGAAAAGTTCAAGCCAAAACTAAAGCTTTTACTGAAAGAGTGATTTCTGGTGAGTGGAAAGGTTTTTCTGGAAAAGCAATTACAGATGTTGTAAATATTGGTATAGGCGGATCTGATCTTGGTCCTTATATGGTTACAGAAGCTTTAAAACCTTATAAAAATCATTTAAATATGCATTTTGTTTCAAATATTGATGGAACTCAAATGACTGAGGTGTTAAAAGATTTAAATCCTGAAACAACAATGTTCTTAGTTGCTTCAAAAACTTTTACAACTTTAGAAACTATGACTAATGCTACTTCTGCTAGAAATTGGTTATTAGAGGAGTCAAAAGATGAAAAAAGTGTTGCTAAACATTTTGTAGCTTTATCTACTAATGCTGCTGAAGTTGCTAAATTTGGAATAGATATAGAAAATATGTTTGTATTCTGGAATTGGGTTGGTGGACGCTATTCTTTATGGTCAGCAATTGGTTTATCAATAGCTTTATCTGTTGGATATGATAATTTCAGCAACCTACTTAAAGGTGCTAACGCTATGGATAAACATTTCCAAAGTGCTTCAGAAAAAGAAAATATCCCGCTAAATATGGCTTTAGTTGGTATTTTAAATACTCACTTTTATAACGCTCAAACTGAAGCAATTTTACCTTATGATCAATATATGCATAGATTTCCAGCATATTTCCAACAAGGAAATATGGAGTCTAACGGCAAACATGTTGATAGAAGTGGAAATGATGTAAATTATCAAACAGGGCCAATTATTTGGGGTGAGCCAGGTACTAATGGACAGCATGCTTTTTATCAATTAATCCACCAAGGAACAGAGTTTATACCTTGTGATTTTATTGCGCCCGCTAAAACTCACAACCCTTTAGGAAAGCATCATGAATATTTATTGGCAAACTTCTTTGCGCAAACTGAAGCTTTAGCTTTTGGTAAGACTAAAGAACAAGTTGAAGCGGAATTTGTTAAAGCTGGAATTGATTTGGCATCAGTTGAAAATATAATTCCTCATAAAGTATTTAAAGGAAATAGAGGAAGTAACTCAATTTTAGTTGATGAAATAACTCCTTATACACTTGGAGCTTTAATAGCTATGTATGAGCATAAAATATTTGTTCAAGGTGTTATCTTTAATATTTTCAGTTTTGATCAATGGGGTGTTGAATTAGGTAAACAGTTAGCTGTTAGAATTATTCCAGAACTTGAGGGAGAGGAAAAAGTATCTTCTCATGATAGCTCAACAAATGGATTAATTAATCAATTTAAACTTTGGCGTTAATTTGTTTTATTTTTTGAAAGTTATTTAATTATTCTATAAAATAGCTGTATACCTTTCAAAAGGATTTTTAAAATAGAAAGGCTAGGAGAATTAATTCCTAGCCTTGTAACTATAATTTTATAATGGAGTGCATTATGCTTATTAGTGAAATTAGAGCAAGAGAAATTTTAGATTCAAGAGGAAATCCAACTGTAGAAGTAGATCTTTATTTAGAAGATGGCACTATGGGTAGAGCATCTTCACCATCAGGCGCTAGTACTGGTGAAAGAGAATCACGTAATTCAATAGCTTCTCTTTCACCATC
>JAWXTV010000004.1:0-22058 GCA_044433245.1 Psittacicella sp.
ATACCTGTTGCTTTAAAGCCTAAAATGAAAATAGGAGCTTTAAGTTTTGAAGTATTAAGCTCTAAGGCTCTAAGACCTTATTCTTCTAGGGGTGATGCTAAGTATAAAAATCAGCAAAGTGTCTTAATAAGTAAAATTAATGAAGATTAGAAAATAATTAAGGAAATATATGGAAGAAACATCAGACAAAAATCTACAGGCTAAAAATAAAAAAAGTAGGGTAAGATTAATATCTTATTTTATTATAGCTTTAGTTATTATAGGTGTATGTTATGGAATTTATTGGGCAGTATTTTTATCTAATAAAGTTTCAACAGATGATGCTTATGTGACTGGGAATCAAATAGAAGTTTCTTCTCAAGTTTCTGGAAATATTGAGCAGTTAAATGTAAAAAATACTCAGTATGTAAAACAAGGTCAAGTTTTAGCTATTTTAAATAAACAAAACTATAAGCTAGCTTATCAAGATGCTCAAATTTCTCTTGCTAATAGTGTACAAAATGCTGTTATGCTTCAATATACAATTGCTACTTTACAGGATCAAGCTAATGCTCAAGCCTCAGCTCTTAAAAATTCACAAGAAGATCTTGTAAGAGCAAATAATTCTAAAAGTACAATAAGTGCTCAAACTTTAAATAACCTTCAAAATGAAGTAAATGAAGAGAGTTATACTTACAAGGCAACTTTAAATAAATTAAAAGCTGAAAAGGCTTTATTTGTTTCAGGAGGGGTTGAAAATCAGCCAAATGTAAAATCTGCAATAGTAAATTTAAAAACCAGCTGGTTAAATCTTCAAAGAGCAGTAATTGTAGCTCCAGAGTCTGGTTATATAGCTCAATTAAGTTCACAGGTTGGAGAAGCTGTCTCTGCTGGAAGCTCTCTTTTTGAAATTATACCTTCAAATCAAATGTGGGTTGATGCAAACTTTAAAGAAACTCAGTTAAGAAATATTAAGCCAGGTGATAAGGTGAGAATTACTTTTGATATCTATGGTAGTAAAGTTTTTAATGGAAAAGTTGTTGGACTGCAGTCAGGAACAGGTAGTGCTTTTTCTTTAATTCCGGCTGAAAATGCTACAGGAAATTGGATTAAAATAATTCAAAGAGTTCCTGTTAGGATAGCTTTAGATCAAAATGAAGTGGCTAAAAATCCTTTAATTATAGGATTATCATCTAATGTAACTGTATATCCAGGGAAAGAAGCTAATAAAGGTATTAAGTCTCTACCATTAAGTTATAAAACTAATACTCTTACATATAATATGACTTATATTAATGATCTTATTGCAAAAATTATAAAAGACAATGAATAAGAATATCTCATCATTAGAACCTTTAAAAGGTTTAACTCTTGTATTAGTAACTATAGCTCTTGCTTTAGCTACATTTATGCAGGTTTTAGATGGTACTATAGCTAATGTAGCTATTCCAACTATTTCGGGATCTCTTGGTATATCTGATGATAATGGAACTTGGATAGTTACCTCTTTTTCGGTAGCTAATGCTATTTCAATTCCTTTAACAGGATGGCTTGCTAAACGAATAGGAGAGGTAAGATTATTTTTTTTAGCAACAATAGCTTTTGTAATATTTTCTATGCTTTGTGGATTTTCTACAAGTATAGATATGCTAATTCTTTTTAGAATTTTACAAGGTTTTGCAGCAGGGCCTGTTATTCCTTTATCTCAGAGTTTACTTTTAAATAATTATCCACCAGAAAAGAGATCTATGGCTATGGCATTTTGGGTAATGACGGTTATTATAGCTCCTGTTGTAGGCCCTATTTTAGGGGGATATATAACTACCAATTACTATTGGGGATGGATTTTTAATATTAATTTAGTTTTTGGGGTAATTGTTATATTAATAGGATGGCCACTTTTAAAGAATCGTGAAACTAAAATTGAAGTAAAACCTATTGATGTATTTGGTTTAATATTTTTAGCTGTTGGGGTTGGATTTTTGCAAATAATGCTAAGTAGTGGTCAGGATGATAGTTGGTTTCAATCTAATCTTATTATAGCGTATACAATTATTTCAATTATAGGAATTGTGCTTTTATTAATTTGGGAATTAACTTCAGATCATCCAGTAATTGATTTTAGTTTATTTAAATATAGAAATTTTACTTTAGGTACTATTCTTACAAGTATAGTATTTTTAATATATTATGGTACAGTTATTATTTTTCCTTTAGTGCTAGAAGAAGCTTTAGGGTATACATCTCTTTGGACTGGATACGCTCTTGCTCCAATTGGCATACTTCCTGTATTTTTATCTCCACTAATAGCTATACTTATTAAAAAAGTTGATGCAAGATTAGTAATAGTTTTTAGCTTTTTAGTATTTACTCTTACATTTTGGTGGAGAGCCGTTACTTTAACTTCAGATTCAAGTTTTTTAGTTATTATTTTACCTCAATTTGTACAAGGTCTTGCTCTATCAACATTTTTTATTCCTCTTAGTATGATATCTTTAGATGGAATACCTCCTGAAAGAATGGCTGAAGCAACAGGTTTATTCAATTTTATGAGAACTTTAGCTTCAGCTATTGGAGTTGCTATATTTACTTTTCTTTGGTATAGATTATCGGATATTATTCACTCCGATTTGGTCAAAAATGTAAATAGTCATAATCATATTTATAGTGCTTATAGTTCAGTATTAAAAGCTTTTGGGTTTAGTACTTCGCAAGGTTTATATTATTTTAATGTTGAAGCAACTTATCAAAGTTTAATTGTAGCTAATAATGATATGTCTTTTTTATCTGGAGCAGTAATTTTAGGGTTAATTGTAGTAGTATTTTTTATTAAAAAACATAAATATTAAATAGTTTCAAAATTAAAAGGAAAAGAAAATGTCTATTAGACCATTGCAAAATAGAGTAATAATAAAAAGAGAAGATTTAAAGTCTAATTCAACTATAATTCTTAGCTCAAAAGAAAAATCTACACGAGGAGTAGTTGTAGCAGTTGGTTCTGGCTCTTATATTAACGGAATAAAAATTCCTGTAGATTTAAAAGTTGGGGATGTAGTTATATTTAATGATAATCATGATATAGTTTCTGAAAAGATAGATGGTGATGAGCTTTTAATTCTGTCTGAAAATGATATTTTAGCTGTTGTTGAGTAAGGAAGAGATAAAAATGGCAAAAGATGTAAAATTTGGAAATGATGCTCGCTTAAAAATGTTAATAGGTGTTAATGTTTTAGCTGACGCTGTTAAAGTGACTTTAGGACCAAAAGGAAGAAATGTTATTTTAGATAAATCTTATGGAATTCCTGTTATAACTAAAGATGGAGTATCTGTTGCAAAAGAGATTGAATTAAGTGATAAATTTGAAAATATGGGAGCTCAACTTGTTAAAGAAGTAGCCTCCAAAGCAAATGATGCTGCAGGTGATGGTACAACAACAGCAACAGTAATCGCTCAAGCTATTATTACCGAAGGTATTAAAGCTGTTTCAGCTGGAATGAGTCCAATTGATTTAAAGCGAGGAATAGATAAAGCAACTAAAGAAGCTGTGAAGGAGCTTAAAAAAATATCTATGCCTTGTTCTAATTCTAAATCTATTGAGCAAGTTGGGACTATATCAGCAAATTCAGATTCTGAAGTTGGGAAAAGAATTGCTCAAGCTATAGAAACAGTTGGTAAAGAAGGTGTTATAACCGTAGAAGATGGTAATGGTCTTGAAGATGAGCTTCATGTTGTAGAAGGAATGCAATTTGATAGAGGGTATTTATCTCCTTACTTTGTTAATAAGCAGGAGTCAAACTTAGTAGAGCTTGAAAATCCTTATATTCTTTTAGTAAATAAAAAAGTTTCTAGCATGAGAGATCTTGTGCCTATTCTTGAAGAGATTTCAAAAACTGGAAGGCCACTTTGCTTGATAGCTGAAGATGTTGAATCTGAAGTGCTTGCCACTTTAGTTGTAAATGTAATAAGAGGAATTGTTAAATTTGCAGCAGTTAAGGCTCCAGGTTTTGGCGATAGAAGAAAATCAATGCTGGATGATATAGCAGTTTTAACTAATGGAAGTGTTGTGTCAGATGAGCTTTCAATAGATCTTGATAAAGTTGTTTTAGATAATTTGGGTCAGGCTAAAAAAATTATTATAAATAAAGATAATACAACAATTATAGATGGATTTGGCTCTAAAGATGCAATAGAAGCTAGAATTTCTGTGATAAAAGCAGAAATTAAATCTACATCTTCTTCTTATGATAAAGAAAAATTAGAGGAAAGAGTTGCAAAACTATCGGGCGGAGTAGCTGTCATTAAAGTGGGTGGTGCAACTGAAGTTTCTATGAAAGAAAAGAAAGATAGAGTAGATGATGCATTATGCGCTGTACGCGCTGCTGTTGAGGAAGGGGTTGTTCCAGGTGGTGGAGTTGCTTTAGTTCGTGTAGCTAATGAATTAAAAGATTTAAAAGGTGATAATGAAGATCAAAATGTTGGAATTAAAATAGCTTTAAGAGCAATGGAGTCTCCTTTAAGACAAATAGTATTAAATGCTGGAGAAGAAGACGCTGTTGTTGTTAAGAATATTAAAGATAATGTTGGAAACTATGGGTATAATGCTTATACTGAAGTATATGGTGATATGATTGATATGGGTATTTTAGATCCAACAAAAGTTACAAGATCTGCTCTTCAATATGCAGCATCTATTGCGGGTCTTATGATTACAACTGAATGTATGGTAACTGATAAGTTAGATGCAAATGCTAATATTTCAGATGGCTTAAATGCTATGAATTCAATGATGTAATTTATTTTTAGATATAAAGAAATTATAATTTCTTTATATCTTTATTTTATTTAAGGTATTTTATGGCTATAGAAAATAAACAATTTGCTATTATAGGTCTTGGAACTTTTGGAATGTCTATATGTAAAGAGCTTTCAAAACAAGATGCTCAAGTTTTAGCAATTGATATAAAAGAATCTTTAGTTGATGAAGCTTTAGCTTTTGTAAGCCAAGCTGTTACGGCTAATTGCATTAATGTTAATGTTATAGATGAGCTTCAACTTAAAAGTTATGATGCTGTAATAGTGTCTATAGGTGATGACATTGAATCAGCTATTTTAATTACATTCGCTCTTAAAGAAGCTGGTGTTAGAAATATTTGGGTAAAAGCTAAAAATAGTAGTTATGCAAAAATTCTAACTAAAATTGGGGCTAATAAAATAATTACCCCAGAACAAGAAACAGCTTTGAAGGTGGCAAGAACTATTCAAAATCCAGCAGTGATTGATTATATGAGTTTAGAAAATGGAATATCTTTAATTGAGGTTTTAGTTTCAAGCTCTTATATTGGTAAAAATTGGCAAGAGCATCCAGCTTTAAAAGATCTAGATTCATTTTTATGTTTAAAAAGGGAATCTGCAATTATTAAAACATTTTCTGATGATTTTATATTTGAAGTTGGGGATGAAATGCTTTTTGTTGTTAAAGATGATTACTTACCAGTTATGTTAAATAGGATATAATGCTTTCATTAATTTATAAAAAATTACATTTATCTGAGCAACATGTTATAGTGCTTAGTTTTCTTTTGATACTATTTCCTTGTGCAGGCCTTTTGACAACAAGCTATGCAACAAATCATAGCGTAAGTTTTATTAATGCCCTTTTTACGGCTACCTCAGCTATGTCTGTAACAGGACTAAATGTTATAAATCCAGGAACTCAGTTTAATATATTTGGTGATGGTATTTTAATGTTTTTGATGCAGGTAGGCGGAATTGGTCAGATGACTTTATCTGTTTTGATACTTTATGTATTAGGAGTTAGAGTCTCAATTAGACAGCAGTCACTAGTTAAGGAGTCTTTAGGTCAAGACAAAACTACAAATATTAGATTGGTTATTAAATATATAGTAACATTTTCTTTTGTAGTAGAGTTAGTTGGAGCTGTTATTCTGGGGATTGTATTTATTCCAAAACTTGGTATTGAAGATGGAATATTAAATGCAATTTTTACTTCTATCTCAGCTTTTAATAATGCTGGATTTGCTTTATTTTCAAATAATTTAGTTTCTTATGTAAGTTCCCCTATGGTATGTATTACAGTAGCTGTGATGTTTATTTTGGGTGGTATTGGCTTTACTGTTATAATAGATGTTTTAAGAAATGGTAAAAAAGGGTTTAATAATCTAAATTTACATACTAAAATTATGCTTTTAGGAACCTTTTTTCTTCTTTTAATAGGAACTATTTTAATATGGCTTTTTGAAAGAGATAATCCATTAAGTCTTGGAAAGTATTCTTTAGGAACTCAGATACTTGCTTCTTTTTTTCAAGTTGCTAGCACTAGAACAGCTGGTTTTAATACCGTTAATTTAGCCTACTTTCATAATTATACATTATTTATAATTATTATTTTTATGTTAATAGGGGCTGGATCATCTTCAACAGGTGGTGGTATAAAAGTTAGTACTTTTGTTGTTTTAATGGCTGGAACTTGGGCATTTTTAATTCAAAGAAAGGATGTGGTACTTTTTAAAACAAGAATATTAGACGAAGTTTTAATAAGAAGTCTATCTGTTGTTATAATAAGTTTATCGATTATAGCTCTAGCAACATTATCTATGATGTTTTTTGAAAATGCTTCTTTATTAAAGGCTTTATTTGAAATTATTTCAGCTTTTAGTACAGTGGGACTTTCAGCGGGCTTAAGTTCTCATTTAAATTTAGCGGGTAAAATTATAACAATTATTATTATGATTATAGGAAGACTTGGACCTTTAACGCTTCTTTATATGTTTACTTCACAAAAATCAAATTTAGTAAAATACCCATCAGAAAATGTTTTAACAGGTTAATTTAAGGTATAGAAATGAAAAAAATAATTTTATTAGGATTACTGGTAGCTTCAATTTCAACATCTTTTGCTACAGTTAATACAGATGCTATAAATCAAAAAACTTATATAGTAGCAACTGTGAATAATTATCCTATACTTAATACTCAAGTTAATAATATGGCTGGTGGAGTTTCTGCTAGCTTAGCTAAAAAGAAAGCTGCACTAAATACTTTAATAGATAATTATTTAATACAGCAATATATAGTAAGAAATAATTTGTATGTAACCCAAGATCAATTAAATAAGCAAGTTTCTGCAATAGCAGCTCAAAATAAGATGCCTCTTTCTGAATTTTATGCTGAGATTACAATAGAGGGCTTAACAAAGGATCAATACTTAAAAGAGTTAAAGCAACATATGGAGTCAAATCTTGTTGAAGGAGCTGTTATTAAATCAGCTTTAAAACCTAATCCTAGTAAAATTCTAGCTTTAGGGACTAAAATGTATAAAGATGCTCAGGCTAATGGAACTGTAACTAAAGAAACTGTTACCCAGTATTTGGCTAGTGATATTTTACTTCAGGTTACTCCAATTTTAAGTTCAGCTCAAGCTTTTGAAAAGTTAGAAAAAATAAGAGCTCAAATATTATCAGGTAAAGCAACCTTTGAAGAGATGGTTCATAAGTATTCACAAGATTATGGCTCTGTTGCTAATAATGGAAGTCTTGGTTGGGCATTTCCTCAAACTTATGTAGCTCCTTTTGCTGCGGTATTAGTTAAAACTCCTGTAGGGGGAATTTCTGAACCATTCCAGGATAAATATGGCTGGCAAATGTTAAAAGTTATTAATAAGAAACAAGTATCAGTAGCAAAAGATTACTATATAAGTAAAGCATATGAGCAACTATATAAAAAACAAGAGATGGATCTTACTAAGAACTGGAAATCTGTTATGAGATCTAATGCTTACATAACTTATTTAAATACGGAATATAAATAAATAAATGGCTAATTTAAATTATCGAGCAAAAAAAAGATTTGGACAAAATTTCTTAATTGATCATATGGTCATCGAGGAAATTCTAGACTCTATTAATATTGATATCAAAGATGATATTGTAGAAATTGGTCCAGGTCTTGGGGCTATCACTTTCCCAATTTTAGAACAGGTGGAAACTTTAAGAGCTATAGAGCTTGATAAGGATCTAATTCATAGATTTAAATTTTCAAAATATGTTTTAGACAAGAGATTAAGTATTATAGAAATGGATGCCTTAAAAGTAGATTTTAACTCTTTATTTAGAGAGAAAAAATTAAAGATAGTAGGTAATCTTCCATATAATATAATTACCCCATTATTATTTCATCTATTTAATTCATTAGATGTAATTGATAGTATGTATTTTATGGTTCAAAAGGAAATAGCTGATAGATTAGTAGCAGATCCTGGAACAAAAGATTATGGAAAGCTTGGAGTTATGGCTCAGTATTTTACAAAAACATACACGGTTGTTCAGGTGCCAGCTGAATGCTTCTCACCACCTCCAAAAGTAGAAAGTGCTTTTATTAAAATGGTTCCTAAAGATAACATTGATTTTTCACTGGTTAAAACTTTAAATACGGTACTAACTAATGCTTTTAACCAAAGAAGAAAAAAAATTACAAACTCTTTAAGTAATCTTATCTCTGAAGAAGATTTACTCTCTTTAGATATAGACGTAACAAAAAGACCAGAGAATTTATCTTTAGATGAATATATTAAAATAGCGAGTTTCCTAAAATAATATGAGTACTTATATAGTAGGTGATATTCATGGAAATTTTACTAAGTTAAAATATCTATTAGAAAAAATAAATTTTAATCCAGAAAAAGATATGCTTTATTCTGTAGGAGATATAATTGCAAGAGGAGAAGAGTCTTTACAGGTAGTTAGGTTTTTAAGATCTCTTGGAAGTAGCTTTGATATGGTTCTTGGTAACCATGAAGTAAATTTGATGGCTATATATTATGGATTTAGAAAGCCTTCTAAGAAAGATTTTCTTGAAGAGATTATAAATTCTGATCAATTTGAAGAAATAATTGATTTTTTTAAGTCAAAGAGATTTATAATAGAAAGAAGAGATTTAAATTTTATTATTACTCACGCAGGACTTTTTCCTAAGTGGTCTATAGAGGATGCTTTAAAGTATTCAGATATCTTGCATAATAAGCTTAACTCACAAGATGTTAAACACTTTCTAGAAAGTGTTTATAAAAAAGATCTTTTAGAAAGCCAAAGTGAAGTTTTTTATTTAGACGCTTTTACAAGAATGAGATATTGTTATAAAGAAGATGATCTTATTAAACTAGATTTAGCTTATAAAGGTGAAATTAAAGATGCCCCAAAAAGTTTAAAACCTTGGTTTTATTTTTCTAAAAGAGATCTTTCTATTAAACTATTCTTTGGCCACTGGGCAAGTTTGGGTATAGAAAATTCATATCCACCATACTATGCAACTGATGCTGGTTGTGCTTGGGGTGGAGATCTATATATATACTCAGTTGATGAAAATAAATATATTCATTCGTAAATTATTAAAGTAAAAATATAAACAGGTTGAAATATGGAAATACGTTATAATCCAAAAAGTATAGAAACTAATATTCAAAAGAAATGGGAAACTGAAAAAACTTTCCAAGCTAAGGTTGATAAAACAAAAGAAAAATATTATTGTTTGTCAATGCTTCCATATCCATCTGGTAAATTACATATGGGCCATGTTAGAAATTATACAATTGGTGATTCAATTTCTAGATTTCAAAGACTGAATGGAAAAAATGTTCTTCAGCCGATAGGTTGGGATTCTTTTGGTTTGCCTGCTGAAAATGCTGCTATAAATAATAAAACAGCTCCTGCTAAATGGACTTATGAAAATATAGCTTATATGAAGTCTCAACTTAAAATGTTTGGCTTTGGCTATGATTGGGACCGCGAAATTACAACTTCTAAACCAGAATATTATAAATGGGAGCAAGAATTTTTTATAGAGCTTTATAAAAAAGGTATAGCCTATAAGAAAAAATCTACTGTAAATTGGTGCCCTGTTGATAAAACTGTGCTTGCAAATGAGCAGGTGAGTGATGGAAAGTGTTGGAGATGTGATTCTCAAGTTGAACAAAAAGAAATAGAGCAATGGTTTTTATCTGTTACAAAGTATGCAGATGAACTATTAACTAAATTAGATATTTTAGACGGTTGGCCTGAAAATGTTAAAGCTATGCAAAAGCATTGGATTGGAAAATCTTTTGGTGCAAATATCAAATTTAAATTAAAAGATAGTGATAAATTTATAGAAGTGTATACAACAAGACCTGATACTCTATTTGGGGTTACTTATGTAGCGGTATCTTATAAGCATGAAGTTTTAAATTCTATCCATTCAGAAGAGTTAAATGCTTTTATAAAAGAATGCTCATCTATAAAAGTTGCTGAATCTGAAATATCAACTCTTGAGAAAAAAGGATTTAAAACTCCATTAGTTGTAATAAATCCAATAAATAATGAAGAAATCCCTGTTTATATTGCTAATTTTGTATTGGATACTTATGGTACTGGTGCTGTTATGGCAACTCCAGCTCATGACCCTCGTGATTTTGAGTTTGCTACTAAATATGGTATAGAAATTAAAAGGGTTATAGAGTCTTCTAATGATGAATCTCTTCCTTATTTAAAAGATGGAAAACTTATCTCTTCTGGTGAGTTTAGCGGACTTTTAAATACAGAAGCTAAAGATAAAATAGTTTCTCTTCTTGAGGAAAAAGGTTTTGGAAGTAAAACGACTAACTTTAGGTTAAGAGACTGGGGTATTTCAAGACAAAGATATTGGGGAACTCCGATACCTATGATGATAGATGATAGTGGGAATAGCATCCCATTTGATATAAAAGATCTTCCAGTTATTCTTCCAGAAGATGTTACTATGAAAGATAATAATAATCCTTTAAGAGAAGAATTGTCTTGGAAATATATTGAAAGAGATGGTAAAAAATATCTAAGAGATATGGATACTTTTGATACATTTATGGAGTCTTCTTGGTATTATGCAAGATATACTTCTCCAAAATGTGATAATGCAATGCTTGATAAAGAAGAAGCAAATTATTGGTTACCAATTGATCAATATATTGGTGGTATTGAGCATGCTACTATGCACTTACTATATTTTAGATTTTTCCATAAACTTTTAAGAGATGCAGGGGTTTTAACCTCTAATGAACCAGCAATTAATCTTCTTTGTCAAGGAATGGTGCTAAGTCCTGCTTATTATTATTTAGAAAATGGTATTAAAACTTGGCTTAATAAAGATGATATTATAGAAAAAGATGGATCTTTATTTGATAAAGATGGTCATGAGGTTATATCTTTTGGTATGACAAAAATGAGTAAATCAAAAAATAATGGGGTAGATCCAGCTCATATGGTTAATGTGTATGGTGCTGATACTATTAGATTATTTATTCTTTTTGCAGCTCCACCTGAGTCAACTTTAGAGTGGCAGGAGTCTGGTGTTGAAGGCGCTTATAGATTTTTAAATAAACTTTGGACTTTAGTATATAACTACATAGATCTTAGAGGTAATAGTTTAGAAAAATCTTCTAAAGAAGATAAAAATTTAAGAAGAGATCTTCATTTAACTATATCTAAAGTAACAGATGATATAGAAAGAAGAAAAAGTTTTAATACAGCTATAGCATCAATTATGGAGTTTATTAATAAACTTCAAAAAGTTGATATGCATACTCATATGGATCTTTTTGATGAGTCTATTAAAGCAATTTTATTAATGCTATACCCTATAACTCCTCATATCTCTTATGAGTTATGGAAAGAATTGTATGGAAATGATATAGATAATGCATCTTGGCCTGTAGTTGATAAAAGCGCCTTAGCTAAAGATGATATGTTAATTGTTATACAAATTAATGGTAAGTTAAAGGATAAAATAACTTTAGATATCAATACAGCTAGAGATGATATTATTAAAGAAGTAAAATCTATGGAAAAAATAGCAAAACTTCTTTCTGATAAAACTATAATAAAAGAAATCTATGTTCCTAATAAGTTAGTGAATATAGTTATAAAATAAAAGGTCATTAGTAATGAAAAATATATATAAATATATTCTTCCTTTATTATTAGCTTTAACATTATCTGGATGCGCTCTTTCTTTTGATAACGCTCCAAATATTAATCCAAATTATAGAGAAGTTAATCTTGAGCTATCAAGTCCTTATAGCGCTTTTTCTCATGACATAAAGAATTCTTTAAAGTATGCAGGTATTCAAGTATCTTCTATGTATAATAAAAACTTACCTACCCTTGATGTTTCATCAGTAAGTAGTTCTTCTTATACAGCTTCAATATTTGAGAATGGATCAGAAGCTCAAGCTCTTAATATTTATAGTACATCTTTAGATATTAAAATGCCAAATAATGGAGTTTATATCTATACCATTAAGTCTCATATGACATATTTAACTAATTCTGAAAATCCTTTAGCCAATAGCACTCAAGAGGCTTATTTGGCTAAATATAAAATTAAAGATTTAGCTAATGAAGTTGTTAGTAAATATATATTTTTTGTAAATAATCTTAAGAAATGATAAAAAAAGCAAAACTTATAAATGTAAAGAAGGTTAATAAAAACGCTTTTTATATAGTTTATGGTACGGATTCTAGTGCTATTAAAAACTTTATTAATCTCTTTAATCTTTCCTTTAAAGAGGCTGAGTATTATAGTTTTGATATTAAAACTATAAATGATGCTGATAACTGTATTAGTGAATTAGGTCTTGTAAATTTTTTTATTAGTAAAAAAGTAGTTCATCTAGCAGTAGATGGGTTTACAAAGCAAATTGAAAAATCTTTATATAAGATTATAAGTACTATAGATAAAGATATTTCAATTCTTTTGGAAATTAGAAAAAGCGTTAAGTCTTTTTCTAGTTTTTTAAATTCGAAAGAGTTGGCTAATTTTAATTCTGAAATTTTTTATCTAAGCGCTTATACTTTGGATACAAGAGATTTAGTTAAATATATAGAAGACTTTTTAAGAGAAAATAAATTCAAATTTATTCCCCAGATTCCTATTGATATAGCTCTTAGCTATGAAAATAATATGGAGTCTCTTGATAAATATTTTGAGATTTTTTTATTAGTTTTTAGCTCTGAGTATGAGTTAAAAAGAGCTGATGTTTTAGAATCTTTAAATATTGCTTCTAGCTATACAGTTTTTAATTTAATTGACTCTATTTTTGGAAAAGCTTTTAAAAGATCTATTAGGATATTAGAATCTTTGTCTACATCTAAAAATTCTCCTTCCGCTATATTAAGAATTATTCAAAAGGAATTTGTGTTTCTTTTAAAACTTGCTAATGCTTCAAATATGCATTTGGGAGAGTTTTCTAGATCTTCTCTTAAAGCAGTGTTTGATGAGGCAAAGGTATTTGAATTTAAAAGGGGGATATATGTTAATTTTTTATCATATATTTCTTACGAAAAACTTCTTGAACTTCTTCAATATTTGTGGGTAATAGAGCAAAGTATAAAATCATCGCAAGACAACCCTTGGAAACTTCTTGAGAAGTTTATTTTAAAAATAATAGTAAAATAGAGAGCAGAGTGTTTTTTAATAATAAAGAAAAAGATATTGTAAAAGATGTTGAGTTTATAAAAAAAGAAGATCTTTTAAAGATAGTTTATAAAGCTAAAAAAGATAAAACTGTTGATATCCAAACTCTTAATATGTTAAAAGGTGTTCTTAGTATTTCTGATTCAAAAGTTAGAAATCTTATGATGCCAAGGTCTAATTTAGTTTTTTTAGAAGATAATTTTTCTTTAGAAGAGTGTGTAAAGATTATTTTAGATTCTGGATATTCAAGATTTCCAGTTGTAGATTCGACTTTTACTAAAATAAAAGGAGCTCTTTTAGCAAAAGATCTTCTAATTCATTTATTAGAAAAAGATAAAGTATTTGAAATAAAAAACTTTATTAGAGATCCAATAGTAGTTCCTGAGTCAAAGCCTCTTGATAAGATGCTTAATCTTTTCTATGAAGAAAGATTTCATATGGCTATAGTTGTAGATGAATTCGGTCTTATTTCTGGAATAATAACTATGGAAGATATTTTAGAAGAAATAGTTGGTGAAATTAGAGATGAGTATGATGATGAAGAAGATGATAATATTAAAAAATTATCTACACATTCATATCTTGTAAGATCTATAATGGATCTTGACGATTTTAACGATGCTTTTAAAACTTCTTTTAAGGAAGATGATGTAAATACTATAGGTGGATATTTAGTTCAACAGTTTGGCTATTTACCAAAAAAAGATGAGTATATAGTATTAAATGGAATTAAGTTTCAAGTCTTTCAAAGAGATAATAAAAGAATTATCCAGATAAGACTTAAAGTTCCTGATAAATTTATTCCTATTATTTAAATTTATGTATTTAAATAAGTTTAAAGGGTTAAGTATACTTTTATTATGTCTTCTAAGCGTTATCATAGGAGCAATTACAACTCTTGGTTTTGCGCCAACTGATTATGCAGCTTTTCCATTTATTGGTCTTATATATTTTATTTATATAAATAAGTATTATAAAAAGTTTGCCTTACTTAATAGTTATTGTTTTGGAGTTGGTTTTTTTGGTTATGGTCTTAGTTGGATTCATTTAAGTCTCTATAAATATGGCCACATTCCTCTTATCATAAGCCTACTTATAGTTATTGTTTTTAGTCTATACTTAAGTCTATATATTTTATTTTTTAGTTATATAGTTAAAAGATTTAAAATTAAAAGTAGTTTAGTTTTAACTTCTTTTTGGATACTTTGTCTTTGGATTAGAGGAAGCTTTTTAACTGGTTTTCCATGGTTAGAACTTGGTTATACTCAAATTGGTTTTTATCTTGATAAATATGCCTTACTATTTGGACAATTAGGGGTTGAGTTTGTTTTATTTTATATATCAGCTTTGATTGCAGATTTTATTTATCAATTAACGCATAAAGAAAATTTTAGAATTTTAAAAACAACTATTTTATTTTGTATAGTTATTATATTTTCACTTTTTGTGCACTCATATAACCCTATTCATAAAGATTTTAAAGGTTATAACTTTATGCTTTATCAACCAAATACTTCCCCGCTTCTTAAGTGGAATGAAAACTATATTATTAATGAGTTAGAATCTTATAATAATGTTATAAAATCAAAAGCAAATAATAATATTATTATTTTCCCAGAAACAGCTATTAATGTTCCAGAAAATGATATAACAAATGTTTTATCTCAATGGCAAAAGTTTTTAATATCTAAAAATTCTGAGTTAATAACTGGTAGTATTTATATTGATCAGAATAAAGATATATATAACTCAATGATTGTTCTTGGAAATATAAATGATCCTTATTATTTAAGAACTTCCAATAGATATAAAAAGGTAAATCTTGTTCCATTTGGAGAGTATATCCCGTATATTCGATATTTTAGTTTTGTAACAAAATTTTTACATATGCCTCAGTATTTTTCAAAAGGAAGTGAAAATCAAGCTTCATTAGAGCTTAAAAATACTTTCATAACTCCTATGATTTGTTACGAAGTAGCTTTTGGTCAAAGTGTTAGAAAAAGGTTTAATCCTAGGTCTAAATTTTTGGTAGCAATATCAGATGATTCTTGGTTTGGAAGTTCAAAAGGTTTAAATCAGCAGCTTCAAATGAGTAGAATGCTTACTTTAGAGCTTGGAAGGCCTATGATTGTTGATTCTGATACAGGGATCACCGCTATTATAAATTATAATGGAAAGATTTTAAAAGAAATTTCTATTGAGCAAAAAGCGTATTTAAAATATTATTTGGATTCTTCAGTTGGAAAAACTTTTTATATAGAAAGAGGATATTGGATTTTTAACTTAGGGGTAGTATTAATAATAATTATAGACTTTATATTTGGTCAAAAATATATATTTTTATGTAAAAAATAAAATATAAAGTCTAGTAAAACAGATCTTATAAAAGTACTTATCTGCTTCTAAAGGTTATTCTTCCTTTAGTAAGGTCATATGGAGTAACCTCAACAGTTACTTTATCACCAGGTAAAATTCTTATGTAGTTTTTGCGCATTTTACCAGAAATATGAGCAATTATAACATGTTGGTTTTCTAGTTCTACGCGGAACATAGCGTTAGGCAGAGCTTCAAGAATTTTACCTTGAAGCTCAATTGATTCTTCTTTTGCCATTTAAGTAGTTATTATATTTAAGATAATTTAATTATATATGTAAGATGGCTTTATATCAAGATGTATCATTCATTTGAAAATTAATGATATAAATATTTAGATGCAAAATTACTATAAGTTATTATAATGTATATACTAAAGAACAGTTTTTAATAAATAGGATAAAAGATGAATTCTCTTAATTCTGTAAATGTATTATCAGGAAATTTATATATTGGTAAAGCTAAAATAGCTATAGCTATTAGTAGATTTAATGATTTTCTTACAACAAGTTTATTAGCGGGAGCTTGTGATACTTTAGTTAGAACAGGTGGTGTAAGCGCTGAAGATATAGATGTATTTTATGTTCCTGGAGCTTTTGAATTGCCTCTATTAGTGGATAAATTAGCTGCAAAAGATAAATATGATGGAATTGTAGTTCTTGGAGCTGTAATAAGAGGTGGGACTCCTCATTTTGATTTTCTATGCTCAAAAGTTAGTAATGATATAGGAACTATTGGCTTGAATAGATCTATGCCTATTTCTTTTGGAGTTTTAACAGTTGATAGTATAGAGCAAGCTATTGAAAGAAGTGGAACAAAAGCTGGAAATAAAGGTAATGAGGCTGCTCTTGCTACCTTAGAAATGATTGATTTAATGAGAAAGATAGGTTAAGTTTTTATGCAAAAACAAATAAATAGTAGAACTAAAGCTAGAGAAGCTGTTTTAAAAGCTTTATATTCGTGGAAATATACAAATGATTCTTCTTTTAATATTATTAAATTTTTTAAAGAAGATGAAAAGGCTTTAAAAATTGCTAATAAAGATTACTTTGAGACTCTATTTTCACATATAGTATCTTTAAAATCTTCTTTAGATGAGCAGATAATTGGTATTGTATCCCCAAGAAAACTTGAGGAGTTAGATAGTATTGAGTATCTAATTTTATTATTAGCTGTTGATGAAATTACTTACCAGAATATTCCAGAAAAAGTTGCTATAAATGAAGCTATAGAGCTAAGCAAAATATATGGCTCTGATAATTCATACAAATTTATTAATGCAACTTTAGATAAATTTATTAAAAGTCTTTAGATAAAATATAGTAAATGTCTAAGATTAAATTTAATTTATTGAATATAAATCATTTAATAGCTGTAGGGTTTGGAAGTGGTCTAGCTCCAAAAGCTCCAGGAACATTTGGTTCTTTAGCTGCAGTTATTTTTGCATATCTATATTTTTATCTTATTGGGAATAATATAGTTTTTGGAATTTTAACTATAGCCTTATTTTTTATCGGTATTCATGTTTGTAAAAGAGTTACTGAAGATATAAAGGTTCATGATCATGGCTCTATAGTAATAGATGAAATCGTTGCTGAATTTTTAATAATTACTTGCATGCCTGGAAAGGCGATTATATGGTTTATTTTAAGTTTTATAATTTTTAGATTTTTTGATGTTTTAAAACCATACCCTATATCTTTAGCTGATAAAAAAATATCTAATGCATTTGGTATTATGTTTGATGATATTTTAGCTGCTATATATTCCTTAATAACAATGTATGTCATATTTTTAATTTGTAATTAAAATAGTAATTTTATGATATATGGATTTGATATTGGTGGAACTAAAATTGAGCTTGGAGCTTTTGATGATAATCTTAATAAATTATACTCAGAAAGAGTTCCAACTTCTCAAGATACTTATGATGATTTTTTAAAAGTTTTAGTTGATCTTATTGCTAGATTTGATCAAAAATTTAATAAAACTGCAGAAATTGGTATAGGAATTCCAGGTTTTGTAAATCCTGAAAGTAAGGAAGTATCTTTAGTAAATATTCCAGTTGCTCATAAAAAAAATTTTATTGAGGATCTAACTTCTCTTTTGGTTGGTAGAGTAATTAAATGTCAAAATGATGCTAATTGTTTTGCTTTATCGGAATCTTTATCTATTCAAAATAAAAGACACCAAAACTCCTTAGGGGTAATTATAGGAACAGGGGTTGGCGCTGGAATTATTTTAGATGGTAAGATCTATAGTGGATCTATTGGAATGGCTGGGGAAGTTGGGCATACTCCAATAAGTTTGCGATCTGTTAAATTATTTGGAGCTCATGATTTTCCTATTATAAAATGCGGTTGTGGACAACTTGGGTGTATTGATAATTATTTATCAGGTAGAGGTCTTGAATTGTTATATAAGTATTATTTTAAAGAATCTCTTCATGCTAGAGAAATAATTACTAAATTTTATAAAAAAGATGATAAAAAATTATTAAGTTTTATGGATAATTTTTTTGAAATGCTAAGTATAGAACTTTCTTCTTTTATTACAATCTTTGACTCTGATCTTTTAGTTTTAGGTGGTGGACTTTCAAATTTTAAAGAAATATATAAAGAATTATATGCTAGGGTACCTAAATACTTAATGGAAGAGGCTAAAATGCCTGAGATTAGAGCTCCTGAATTTGGGGATGCTGGAGGTACTAGAGGTGCTGCTTCTTTAGTATATAAAAATTGATTTAAATTAGTATTTTTGCTATATTAAAACCATAGATAAATTAAGAATTATATTATATATCTTTATAATTTTTTAATTATCAACTTTAATAAGTTTTATAAAAAGGGGGCATTTGCCCCCTTTTTTATATTTAATTTCAGGAGAAAAATTTGTTAAACTTAGAGCGCCAAATAGCAGATAACTTAAAACAGCCTATAGAACATTTAGGATACATATTCTGGGGCGTAGAATTAAGAAATGATAAATATTCTAAAATAGTTTGTATTTATATTGATAAAGAAGAAGGTATAACAGTAGATGATTGTTCAGAAGTAATTCTATTTATAAAATCTATAATAAGTGTAGATGATAGTATTATTCCTGATGATTATATGATAGAAGTTTCTTCTCCTGGTATGGATAGAGTGCTATTTAATATTGAGCAGTATAATTTATATTTAAATGAAAAACTTTCAATAGTGCTTAAAACTCCTGTAAATGGGAAAAGAAAATTTAAAGCTAAACTTCTAGCTACTCAGGATAATTCTATAGTTGTAGAATTTAATAATAATCAAGAAATAATAGAAATTAATAATATTAAAAGGGCTAATATAGAGCCTACTTTTTAATTGGTATATGAGGGTAAAATGAGTAAAGAACTTTTGGCTGCTGCTGAAGCTGTATCAAATGCTAAGTTATTGCCAAGTGATAAAATATTTGAAGCTTTAGAACAAGCGCTTGTAACTTCAACAAAGAAAAAGTTAGTTCCTGGAACAGAAATTGATGTAATTTTAGATAAAAAAACAGGTGCATTCCAAACTTTTAGAAAATGGAAGGTTGTTGAGGTTGTTGAAAATCCAACAAAAGAAATTACATTAGAAGCGGCTTTAATGGAAGATCCAAATATAAAGTTAGATGATTATATTCAAGATGAGATTGAGTCTATAAAATTAGATAGAATTACTCTTCAAACTGTAAGACAAGTTATATTTTTAAAGATAAGAGAAGCAAAAAGAGCAAAAGAAATTGAGCAGTTTGAAAAAGAGCTTGGAAATATAATAAATACAACAGTTAAGAAAGTATCATATAACTATATTGTAGTTGATCTTGTAAATGAAGTTGATGGTATTATCTACAAAGAAGATTGGATTCCAAGAGAAAACTTTAGAGTGGGTGATAGAATAAGAGCTCTTTTATATCAAATTAAATCTGATGCTAAAGGTGTTCAATTCTTGCTTACAAGATCAAAACCTGAAATTTTAAAGAAACTTTTTGAAATTGAAGTTCCTGAAATTGCAGAAGAATTAATTGAAATTAAATCTCTAGCAAGAGAAGCTGGTGTTCGATCTAAAGTTGCTGTTAAAAGTAATGATAAAAGGGTTGATCCAATAGGTGCTTGTATAGGCATGAGGGGATCTAGAGTTCAAGCTATTACAGATGAACTTTCTGGTGAAAGAATTGATATAGTGTTATGGAGTGATGAGCCTACTGAACTTGCTTTAAACGCTATGGCTCCTGCTGAAATTGTAAGTATTGTAGCTGATGAAGAATTAAAAGTTATGGATATTGCTGTAACTAAAGAAAATTTAGCTCAAGCTATAGGTAAAGATGGTCAAAATGTTAGATTAGCAAGCCAGTTGGTTGGTTGGACTCTAAATGTTATGACTGTTGAAGATTTTGAGAAAAAACGCGCTAATGAAGATGATGATATTAAAGCGTTATTTAAGTCAGAATTAGAAATAGATGATGAAGTTATTAATATCTTATTGAATGAAGGTTTTACTTCAATGGAAGTTTTAGCTTATATAGAAGATAAAGAGCTTGCAGAGATAAAATCTCTTGAGTTGTCTGTTTTAAAATCTATAAAAGAAAAAGCTCAAATATCTATTAAAAATACAGAATCTAAAAATCAACAATTATTAGATTCAAAAGAGTTTGATAAAAGAATTTTAGAATTAAAAGGTGTTAATACAAAATTGGCAGTTGAGCTAGTTGAAGCGGGAGTTGTTTCTTTAGATGATCTAGCGGATCAAAGTGTTGATGAGTTAACTCAATTAAATAATATTAAACCTGAGTTTGCGGCAGAGTTAATTATGGCTGCTAGAAATATATGTTGGTTTACTGAAGATAAGGAGTAACTGTGGGGCAAAATAATAAAAAAGAAGATTCTTTAGTTTTAAAGCCTAAAGAATCAAAAGTTTTAAAATCAGGCAGTAATAAATCTGTTAATGTTGAAATAAGAAAAAAACGAGTTATAAAAACTCCTCCTAAAGTTGAACCAGCTATAGAAGCTAAAAAAGAGGTAAGCTCAAAAAACATGACTAAAGTACAAAAAGATAATTCTATAGATAAAAAAGAAAATAAATCTGAAAAGCCAAAACAAGCTAAAGAAAAGATATCTTTAGGTAAGGGTGTTACGGAAGAAGAAGTAAAAAATCAAACTAAAACTTTAGTTGAAAGTTTAAGTGATGTTAATAATGAAGTGGACATTAATAATGATGATGAATTTATTGATTATAATTTAACATCTAAATATGCTCAGGAAGCTGAAGTTAAAGAAGAAAAGAAAGCTTCATCATTTAATAAAAAAGCAAAACTTTTAAAAACTAAAGATAGTTCTTCTTCTAAAAATACAGCTTTTAAACCTAAAGCTAAAAAAGGTGATGGAATTAAACAAAGTTTTGTAAAACCAACTACTTCTCAAAAATATGAAGTTACAATTGGTGAGTTTATTTCTATTTCTGATTTAGCAAGTCAGCTTTCAATGAAAGCTACAAATCTTCTTAAAGATTTATTTAAAATGGGTATGTCTGTAACAATTAACCAATCTTTAGATCAAGAAGCAGCTCAACTTATTGTTGAAGAGTTGGGTCATACAGCAATTTTAAAAAGTAATAATAGTTTAGAAGAGTCAATTGTTCATGATGTAGACCCAAAAAATCTAGAAACAAGAGCTCCTATTGTAACTATTATGGGTCATGTGGATCATGGTAAAACTTCATTACTTGATTTCATTTTGAAAACTAAGATTGCAGCTAAAGAAAGTGGTGGAATTACTCAGCATATAGGTGCTTATCATGTAAAACTTCCAAGAGGCTCTATTTCGTTTATAGATACTCCAGGACATGCCGCTTTTACTGCTATGAGAGCAAGAGGAGCTCAAGTTACTGATATAGTAATCTTAATAGTTGCAGCTGATGATGGTGTTATGCCTCAAACAGCAGAAGCTATTCAACATGCTTTAGCTGCTAATGTTCCTATTATTGTAGCTATTAATAAAATGGATAAAGAAGGTGCTGATCCTCAAAAAGTAAGAGGTGAGCTTGCTCAACATGGAGTTATGGTTGAAGGCTGGGGTGGAGATGTTCAAGTTGTTGAAATTTCTGCAAAAACTGGTCTTGGTATTGATGAGTTACTTGATGCTATTACTTTACAATCTGAAATGCTAGAATTAAAAGCATCAAAAGTAGGTCCTGCTTCTGGTA
>JAWXTV010000005.1:0-21700 GCA_044433245.1 Psittacicella sp.
TATGATTCTTTTAGGGATGCTCTTGGAAAGCTTAGCTTAAATGATGCTTCACTATTTTATGAGCCAGAAGTTTCTGATGCTTTAGGATTTGGTTTTAGATGTGGTTTCTTAGGTCTTTTGCATATGGAGATTATTCAAGAAAGACTAGAAAGAGAGTATAACTTAGATCTAATAACTACAGCTCCTACAGTAAATTATGAAGTTCTTTTAACAGATCATACTACTATTTATATAGATAGCCCATCAAAACTTCCTCCTCTTAGCAATATAGCAGAAATAAGAGAGCCTATTGCAAGATGTAATATACTTGTGCCTTCTGATTATTTGGGTAATGTTATGACATTATGTAATAATAAAAGAGGAGTTCAGGTAAATATGAGCTACCATCAAAATCAAATAGAGTTAACATATGATATTCCATTGGGTGAAGTAGTTTTAGACTTCTTTGATAAATTAAAGTCAGTTTCTAAAGGTTACGCCTCTTTAGATTATAGTTTTATGAGATTTGAAAAATCTAATATGGTTAAAATCAATATTCTAATTAATGGTGACTCAATAGATGCTTTAGCTGTTATAACTCATAAAGATCATTCAATTAGTTATGGTAGAGACTTGGTTGAAAAAATGAAAGAATTTATTCCAAGGCAGCAATTTGATATAGCAATTCAAGCAACAATTGGTAGTCAAATTATAGCAAGATCAACTGTTAAGCAAGTTAGAAAAAATGTTTTAGCTAAGTGTTATGGTGGTGATATAAGCAGAAAGAAAAAGTTACTTCAAAAGCAAAAAGAAGGTAAAAAACGTATGAAATCTTTTGGTAGTGTTGATATTCCACAAAATGCTTTCTTAGCAATTTTACATATTGGGAAATAAGATGTTACTAAACCAGTTAAATAAATATAAGTCAATTATTCTTCTAGTACTAGCATATATTTTACTTCATGTTCTAAATAGTTTTAGGGTTCCAAATGCCTTTACATTAACCTTGCTTGTATTAACTTTAGTTAGTGGAGTTGCTTATTTTTTTGGTAAAAGAAATAAAAATAAAGAAGGTAAAAAGTCAAAAGATGGCATAGGGTCTTTATTTATTATTTTTTTAGTTATCTTTATATTGAGATCATTTTTTTATGAGCCGTTTTATATTCCATCAACATCTATGGAGCCAAATTTATTACCAGGAGATTTAATTCTTGTTAATAAATTTGAATATGGAATTAAAAATCCAATAACTCAAAATCCTTGGGCTAAATTTAATTCTCCAAAAGCTGGTGATGTTATAGTTTTTAAAGCTCCTTATTTAGCTTTAAAAGATGCTGGAATGATTCCTCAGAACTATAAAGCTCCAAATAATAAAATGTCTAATATTGATTTTATAAAGAGGGTTGTAGGAGTTGGTGGGGATACAGTTATTTATAATAATGTAAATGCCACTTTAGAGGTTATCTCTAAGGGTAAAACTCATATTTATACTTATACAAATGTACATTTAAATCCTAATTTCTTATACAGAGGTGAGGATCAAACAGAAGAAACTGAAAATGGAGCAATAAGTCATAACATTTTGCTTAATCCATCAAATTATCGAAATCAATATATAGTTCAATATTATTTTAAACAAAAATCTGAACCTTTAGAAACCTGGGTTGTTCCAAAAGGTGAGTATTTTGTAATGGGGGATAATAGGGATAATAGTGATGATAGTAGATATTGGGGATTTGTTCCCTACAAAAATATAGTAGGAAAAGCAACTGTTATTTGGTTTAGCTTAAAACAAAAAGAAGGGAATTTTCCAATAGGAGTGAGATTTAGTAGAATTTTTACTAAAATAAAATAAAATGAAAAATCAACTTAATGAATTACAAAAAAGTATTAATTATATTTTTAAAGATGCTAACTTGCTTAAGCTAGCCTTAACTCATAGAAGTGTAGGTCTTGCAAATAATGAAAGATTAGAGTTTTTAGGTGATTCTATATTAAATTTTGCAGTAGGATCAGCCCTTTATAATAAATTTCCTGAGGTAAAAGAAGGGGATCTTAGTAGGATGAGATCTTCTCTAGTTAAAGAAGCAACTCTAGCTATGATTGCAACTAGATTTGATTTGGGAAGGTATATGCTATTAGGGTTTGGTGAAAAAAAGAATAATGGTAGAAATCGAGTTTCTATCTTAGCCGATGCTGTAGAAGCTATAATAGGGGCTATTTATTTAGATAGTTCTGAAACCAAAGTTTATTCTATAGTTAATGAATGGTTTTCTGATTTGCTAGCTGAAGTTACACCGGGAGAAAAGCAGAAAGATTCCAAAACAAGACTTCAAGAGTATTTGCAATCAAAAAAAATGAATTTACCTATATATAATATTCTAGATATAAAAGGTAAAGATCATAATCAAGTTTTTTATGCATCTTGCATGATAGAGGAATTATCCATAACAAAAGAAGGAAGCGGCTCAACAAGAAGGATTGCTGAGCAAAATGCAGCCTACTTAACTTTAAAAGAGATTAATATAATATGACATATTGCGGATTTATATCTATAGTTGGAAGACCTAATGTTGGAAAGTCAACTATTCTAAATAAGCTAATAGAGCAAAAATTAGCAATTACATCTAAAAAAGTGCAAACTACAAGACATCAAATTCTTGGAGTTTATACTAAAGGTGAAAAACAAATGGTTTTTATTGATACTCCTGGGATTCATTTCAATGAAAAGGGAAAGACAATAAATACTATAATGAATAAATCAGCAGTTAGCTCTCTATTAGGTGTAAATCTTATTTGTTGGGTAATTGATAAACTTGATCTTAAAGAAGATGATCTTTATGTTTTTGAAAAAATAAAACAGCTTAATTTACCGGTAGTTATTGTTATTAATAAAATTGATCTTCTAGATAGTAAAAAAGATTTATTTCCTTTTATGGAAAAACTTCAATCTATGCATAATTTTAAAGCTATAATTCCAATTTCAGCAAAACATAATAATGGAGTTGAGGAGTTAAGAAAATTTATAGGTGATAACCTTCCTGAGGCTGAGCATTATTTTGGCGAAGATGAAATTACAAATAGAAGTGAAAGATTTTTTATTTCTGAAATAATTAGAGAAAAAGTTTTTCGCCTTTTAGGTGAAGAAGTTCCCTATAGTGTAGCTGTTGAGATTGAAAGTTTGAAAATTAATCCAAGAGGAGTTTATATTATTCATGCCGCTATTTGGACTGAAAGAATGGGGCAGAAGAAAATTATAATTGGTGAGAAGGGTGCTAAGATCAAGCAAATTGGTTTAACAGCTAGAGTTGATATTGAAAAATTTGTTGATGCTAAAGTTCATCTTGAGTTATGGGTTAAAGTAAAATCAGGCTGGTCTGATAATGAAAGGATATTAAAAAGCTTAGGTTATGGAGATGATGTTTAGCCTATTAAATTGTTTAACTTTTACTTAAAATAAAAAAAATGTCATCAAACGATATCTTAATTTTAAAAAAATTTTTTACATCATATATAAGAAGTGAGCTTGGTTTTAAAGGAAGTTTAGATTTATTCTTTAATATTTGGGATAAAGTTGAAACTCCTAACTTTTTAGCCTCTTCAGATGCTAGCTATATTGTATATTTATCTTTAAAAATAAGTATGATATGTATTAAATTTGACTTAAGTGAGGATATCTTAATTGCTGGAGCTATATATCCATATATTAGTTATGGTCATATTTCTATAGATTATGTAAAAACTAGATATAGCTTAAGAGTTTATGAGTTAATTTTAAATCTTAAAAAGCTGGAGTTTTTAAATAAGGAAATTAAAAATGGCGGGCTTCATGATATAGCTTTAAGAAATATGATTTTAGCTGTTATAAATGATTTTGGATCTATTGTTGTTAAATTAAGTTATTGTATAGCTGTTTTAAGTGATGATAATATTTATCTCACTAAAGAAGAGAAAATTAAGGTAGCTAAAATATATTTTGCTATTTATTCTCCAGTTGCTAATAGACTTGGTTTTGGTTTTTTAGGCTCAACTCTTAATGACTATTGTTTTAGATGCTTAAATGAAAAAGAGTTTTTAAAAATAAGTTCTTTTTTGGGGTACTCTAAGGATAAAAGAGAGCTGCTTTTAGAGGATATAGTTTTAGATCTTAAAAGGCTTTTTTTTAATATAAATTCCTCAATTTCTTCAAGAACAAAAAATATATACAGTATTTATGCAAAAATGAAGAAAAAATCTCTTTTAATTGAAGATATTTATGATATATATGCTATTAGAATAATAGTCCCAAATGTGGAAGATTGCTATAAGGTGTTATCAATTTTACAAACTAATTATAAAGAGATTTATTCAGAATTTGATGACTATATTCAAAATCCAAAGCCAAATGGTTACCAATCAATTCATATTATTTTTGAAATTAATCATTTAAAGGTTGAAGTTCAAATACGTACTCAAAAAATGCATGAAGCGGCTGAAAATGGTGGAGCTTCTCATTGGGTGTATAAAGAATCTATTGGTGAAAAAGAAGGTTATGTAGATAAGATTACAAGACTTAGAAAATTATTGTCTCTAAAAGATGATATGCTTCTTAATGAAAATGTTTTCGATGATAGAATTTATGTATTTACTCCTGAAGGTAAAATTATAGACTTACCTAAAGGTTCTACACCTCTTGATTTTGCGTATGCAATTCATACAAACCTGGGCCATAGCTGTATTGGAGCTAAGGTTTTTGGAAAAATAGTACCTTTTTCTTATCAGCTTAAAATGGGTGATCAGATTGAAATTCAAAAAGGGAAAGAAGCTAATCCAAAACTTGATTGGGTAAATAATTCTGGATTTATTTTTCAAAAAGATACTAAAAGAAAGGTTTTAAGTTGGCATAAGAATCAAAAGAAAACTGAGTACATAGCTTTAGGTAAAGAGCTTTTAGAAAAAGAGTTAGCAAGTTTTAACCTCTATATAAAAGATTTAAATTTATCTGATATAGCTAAGTATTATTTTAATAGTTTTGATGATTTTTATTTGGCTATTCATAATAAAAGAGTAAATCCAGCAACAATTGCTAAAAATTTAAATAGAGAAACGGGTTATAAGTTTATACCTAAATCTGATATTTTTGATAATAAAACTGATTCTTTAGAAATTTATATTAAAGGTGTCTCTGGAATTTCAACTTCCATGGCTAAATGTTGCAATCCTATTTATGGAGATAAAATAGGTTCCTATATAGGTTTTAAGCATATAGCTTCAATTCATAGAATTAACTGCTCTCAATTTAAAAGATTAAAAGAGTTGTATAAGGAAAAAACTTTTGAAGCATATTGGGGAGCTAGTAATTCTAATTTTTATATCAGTTTATATATAGAATCTTTAAACAAGTCTTCTGTCATCAAGGAAGTGATATCTATTATAGCATCATTTAAGGTAGGTCTTGTATCTTTAAGCACAAATTTACAAACAGAAGCATTTATTGATAATATTAAAATCCATGCGGTATTAAAGGTTTATAATAGAAGTATGGTAGCATCTTTGGTATCCAAAATAAAAACACTACCTTATATATTAGATTGTAGATATTAATTAGGATTTATATTTATTATTAGAATTAAACTCTAATTGAATATTTCCACTTATATTTCCATTTAATTTTTCATAGTAAGGCTGGTTTTTTTGGGATGAGCTATGGAAATAAATATTTAAATTGGTAAGAGTATATTTATTAGCTCCAAAATCTTTAGTTAATATTTCGGCTCTTTTCTTTAAGGCATTAATTAACTCTTTAGTCATACTATCTTTAGCATTAGCTTTATTTAAGCTATTCACTGAGTATGTAATAGATTTAATATTAGCTCCATTTGGTAATTGAGCAAGGAAGCTCATAATATCAATTTTATTTGAGCTGGTTATTGTAAAGTATGCATTTTCTTCCCACATATTAACAAGTTTAGTTGAGTGAATTCCATTTAATCCAGTAATAGCTTGTTTTTGGTTTGTTAAATAATTAATAGTAATATAAGCAGGACTTAGAGTTATATCATCAAAACCTATATTTATATTTTTAATTTCTGAATTAAGTTTTTGGGTAGTAGAGTTTACAACGGCTGGATTTATGGCTTTAGTACTAGCTATTATGGTTGCTGTAATAGTATCTTTTGCTAGGTAAGTATCTTTAGAAATATTTACATTTATAGAATTAGCCCCTCTTGCGGGAGGGTTTGATATGCTTGAACCTGAATTACTTAAAGTTGAAATTTTATTGTTACTAAAACTATAGTAAATACTAGTTACTCCTGTTGTGTTGGGAGTTTCTTTTTTGTAAGTTGTAACAACTGTGCTAGTTTTAATATTAGGTTTTGTAACTGTAGTAGCTAGCGGAACAGTTTTTGGAGTTGTTGTAATAACTGTTGTGGGTTTTTGAGAGCTTAAAACTGCTTTAGTATTTATAGTAGAAGTTGTTACTTTATTCTCTTCAGAAGCTATAGCTAGCTTAGAGTTTGCATTTAAAGTTGTAGAACTTGTAGTATTTATTGAAGTTGTTAAAGCTTTAGAAGTTGTTAAAGAAGTGCTGCTAGTAGCACTTGTTTGACTAGAGGGCTTTGGTGTAGTTATTACTGAGCTATTAGTTGCAGTTGAAGAGATAGCTGTAGAAGAGTTATCTGAAGCAAATGATGTACCAATTACCCCTATAGAACTTAAAATTGCAATTACTATTAAATTTCTCATTTTCATGACTTTTTATTTTTCAAAGGTTGATTTTAGAGTTTCAAAAGAGTTGTAAGATGTCATATCTATTTGTAATGGAGTTATAGATATATAATTATTTTGAATTGCTATAAAGTCATTATCATCTTGAGTTGTATTTGGATGTACAGCTCCAATCCAGTAAATATCTTTATCAGCTACATCTTTTGATTTTTTAATAAACCCATGAGCTAATCTTTTCCCAAGTTTAGTTACTTTATATCCTTTTATATCTTTAGGGTTAATATCTGGAATATTTATATTTAATAATTTACTTTCAATTTGTAAGTTTTTAATTTTTGGTATTAAATCTTTTATATAGTCAGCAGCAAAATTATAGTTAGCTTTAGAAGTTCCAACTAAAGATATAGCAAGTGATATTTTATTTAAATATCTTCCTTCTAAGGCAGCTCCTATAGTTCCAGAATAAAGAGCATCATCACCTAAATTTTCACCATTATTAATTCCAGATACTATCATATCAACTTTATTGTCTAAAAATTCAAGACCAATTCTAGCGCAGTCAGAAGGGGTTCCATTTAGTGAGTAGATATTTTCTTCTAATTTTTCTATTCTAAGTGGATTTGTTAGGGTAAGTGAACTAGATGCTGCACTTTTATTTATATTTGGAGCTATTAAAGTTACTTCATGGTAGTCTTTTAAAGCTAAAAATAAAGCTTTAATGCCTGGAGCGTGCACCCCATCATCATTTGTTAGTAGTATTCTCATATTTATTATTCTTTTGTTAGTAATATATTTGTCATGCAAGCTATAGCTTCAGCTCTACCTAAAAATCCAAGTTTTTCATTGGTTGTAGCTTTTATGCTAATTAAATTTTCTGGTATATTAAGAGCCTTAGATATATTTTTTTGCATATTAGCGGAGTATTTTCCTATTTTAGGGCTTTCTAAAATAATGGTTGAATCCATATTACAAATTTTATATCCAAGATCTTTAACTTTTTTGTAAGCATCTTTTAGTAAGTCTATAGAGTTTGCATTGCTAAACTTTGGGTCTGTATCGGGATAAAATTTACCTAGATCTCCAAGAGCTAGAGCTCCAAACATTGAATCTATTATTGAGTGAAGTAAAACGTCTCCATCTGAATGAGCTTTTATTTTTTTATCAGTTTCAATTAGGATTCCACCTATAATTAAAGATTTTTCCCCACCAAAACTATGAAGATCATAACCTTGTCCAATTCTTAACATAGAAAATATTATTTATTTCGAAGTTGTAGTATATATTTTAGTATATCAAAATCAGATGAATAGGTTAATTTTATATTTAATGAAGATCCCAGAACAATATGAGGTTTTTTGCCATAGTTTTCCATAGCAGAACTATCATCTGTTATAGTTATGTTAAGTTTCGAACAATAAATAATAGCTTCTTTTATACTATCTGAATAAAAGCATTGAGGAGTAAGAGCTCTATATATTTTATCTCTATTTAAAGTCTTAGATATATATTTATTATCTACTTCTTTTAAGGTGTCAGAAGAAGGAAGAGCAAGTATTGATCCATCTTCATTTATAGAGGTTATAAGATTTGTAATTTCATTTTTAGATACACAGGCTCTAGCTGAGTCATGAATTAGTACTATTTCATTTGAATCTATAATTTTTAGAGCTTCTAAGACGCTATCAGATCTTTCTTTTCCTCCCGTTACAAATCTTACAGGCTTTGAGAAATATAGATTTTGATAGAATTTATCTTTTTTTGAGTGAACTAGGATAAATTCATCTATAATTTTAAGCTCAGAAAAAGTGTCTATACAAAATTGAGCAATAAATTTATTATTAATTTTGTAATACTGCTTAGGAATAGATCCTTGAAATCTAGATCCAGATCCTGCTGATAAAATTATAGCTATAACTTTTTTATTTAAATACATTAATTATTTATTCTGTAAAAAGTGGAACCTGTAATTATCATACCAAACTTATTAAGAGCTATATTTTCCATAGCATAACCCTTTAGTAATAAGGAAATGGTTTGCCCATTTAAATCACTTTTTAAAATTATGAGTGAGTTATTTTCTTTAGTTAAAGCAGCTGTTTTTTTTGCTATATTTTGAGAGTGTATGATTCCATTGCCTCCAAAAAATAGTATAAATAAAAATACTGCAAGAATTAAAGCAAAGAATATATTTGATTTTTTAAGTTTCATTTTAAATAAACCTTTAATTAATTATTTTAACGCTTCTAATAGATCTTCAATTAAATCTTCTGGATCTTCTATACCTGGAGATAGTCTAAAAGTTTCATGATAAATTCCAAGCTCCTCTCTTAAAATTTTATCCATATGACTATGACTCATAGTTGCGCTATGATTTATAATGCTTTCTACCCCACCAAAGGACTCAGATAATATAAAGTATTTTAATTTACTAGTAAAACTATTAACTTTATCTGGGTTAATTCTAATTGTAACTATTCCACCACCTGTTTTCATTTGTTTTTTAAATATTTTATTATATTTAAAATTATCAAGCCCTGGATAAATTACTTCAGTTACATTTTTATGATTTTCTAGTGCTTTTGCTATTTTATAAGCGCTTGAACAGATTCTTTCCATTCTAATAGATAAGGTTTTAATTCCTCTAATAGCTAAATATGAATCAAAAGGACTTGCAATAGATCCTATGGCTGTTTTTAAGAAGTTAAATTTTTCAGCTAACTTTTCATTATTTGTAATAATAGCTCCACCAGTTGTATCAGAATGTCCGCTTATATACTTGCTAGTAGAAAGTATAGATATATCACAACCAAGCTCAAGAGGCATTTGATTCCAAGATGTAGCGAGAGTGTTGTCAGCACAGGTATAGATATTATATTTTTTAGCAATAGAACTAATAGCTTCAATATCAACTATTTCTAGTAAAGGATTTGTTGGAGATTCAATCCAAATAAGTTTAGTATCTTGATTGATAGATAACTCTAGCTCCTCTAGATTATTTAGATCTATATAGCTTACTGTAAAATTAGATAAAGGTTTAAAAACTTTTTCAAATAATCTTATAGTTCCAGCATAGGTATTTTTGTGTGCAATTATATGTGAGTTTTTAGGTAAAGATTCAAGAACTAAGCTGGTTGCAGCAGAGCCTGAAGCTAGAGCTACAGCATAAGTTCCATGCTCAATTTTTGCAAGAATTTCTTCATAAGTAGCTCTTGTTGGATTACCACATCTTGAATAATAAAATTCAGGATTTTCATTTATATAGTTTTGTCTAAATGTGCTAGCTGTAACTATAGAAGCTGTTATAGGGTTTGATTCTTTAAATTGAGATCCTTGAATTAGGATTGTATCAAAATTAGGGTTTTTAAATTTTGTCATTTTTAATTAGTATTTTTAGTTACAGCCATATTATTATGAGGGGTAGCTGGACTATGGCTATTTGTTGCAACTGTATTTTGACTAGGAAAGTACAATGGTCCTTTAACTCCACAACCAGATAGTAAAATGGATGTAATACATAGTAGAAAAATTTTAGAAAAATTTCTTTTAAACATGGTAATTAAAATTGTATTTTTTTAAATTATATCATATTAACTAAGATCTAAGTAAAATGAAAATTGTTATATTTATGAAAATACTTTAATATAAATTAAATGATTAAAAAAGGTAATATTATGACATTTCAAATTTCATCTAAATCTTTTATAGATGGTGGTTTACTAAACTCTAACCAAATATCTTTAGAATATAATGGAAAAAATAGTTCTCCTGAATTAAGTTGGATAAATGCTCCAGAAGGGACTAAGAGCTTTGCTATATCTTGTTATGATCCTGATGCTCCAACTGGGTCTGGATTTTGGCACTGGTATTTAGTAAATATACCAAAAGAAGTAACTTCTCTTGTAGAGGATGCTGGTAATATTAGTTCAAATAATATTCCTGAAGGTTCAAGACAAATGTTAAATGATAGATTTGAAAAATCATATACAGGTTGTATGCCACCTAAAGGTCATGGTGCTCATAAATATATTTTTACAGTATATGCTCTAGATGTTGAGCATTTAGAATTTCCTGAAATTTTATCAACAGCTTATGTTGGCTTTAATGTTAAGGCTCATGCTTTAGCTGAAGCATCTATTACTGGTGTTTATGAAATGAAATAGAAATATATTTCTCTTCATAATTAAACAGTAAATTTATTATTTTTTAAACTTATAATTATATAAATATATAATTATAAGTTTATATTGGTAGAGTTTTAAGATTTATTATCTAAAATATGAGTTAAGAATTTTGTTGAAATAATTCTAGTTCTTTAGTTATATTAATTTTGCTAGGATTATATGGAGCAAGATTTGCGTTTTGAATATATTTAATAAAATCTTCTATATTACAATCACTTTCAATTTTAAAATCTAAAGCATTATATTCCCACCATTTAATCTCTAATAGTTTTTTTATAATACTTTCTTCAAATCTGTACCTTATAAGTTTAGCTGGGTTTCCTCCAACTATAGCGTAGGGAGGAACATCTTTAGTAACTAAAGAGCCTGCAGCTATTATAGCTCCATTAGAAATAGTTATTCCTGGTTTAAGAATTACATCACTTCCTATCCATACATCATTTTCAATTAGTATAGGAGCTTGATAGTAATTATAGCTTTTTTGTTTTATAAGTTTTATTTTTGATTTATTAATCATTATAGGATCATAGCTAATAGGCGATGTTGTAAATCTATTTATTGGATGGCTATGTCCTATTACAGTTATATTTTCACTTATTGAGCAATATCTTCCAACTTTTGTATCTACAGGAAGATTAGAGAAAGAATATGATAAGTATCCCATTTTATGAATATGTCCAAATGGAAATTTCATATGAAATCTTGCTTCAGGCTCAATTTCAGTATTAGGGATAATAAATAAGTTTTCCGCTTCGATAATTATAAAATAATTGTCATATAAGTGGTCTTTAAACTTTTGCTCTAAATTTAAGTTTAGATAAGAAAAATTAAAATTCATAATTGGCAGTTTGAGTTAGTTAGTTTTATATGTTTATTTTTTGTAAATTTTTTTCCAGAACGATTTGTTGGTATATTTAGAAAATTCTTTTTTATATTTTTTTTGTACTGATCCATATATAAATAAGATTTTTATGCTATATCCAATACTTCTGATTATAGCTACTGAAAATCTTATAAAGTTTTGCTCAGCATAATAACCAGTTTTAGAGAATCGTTCATAGTATAGTACAGTTTTATACCTAGATATTCCTTTAAAATTAGCTATAGATTCATTAGGATGGTTTACAGTAAGTTTTTTTCTAAAAAAAGGTATAAGAGTTCCATTAATAGTTATTTTTCTTAATAATCTAAAACCTCTTTTTTCTGGTCTTACTATAAGTGGAAATCCTAGGCCATTATTTGGGTCTATTGGCTTTTTAGTTTCACCTACGCAGTAAGTTTTAAATGTTTTAAATATTTCTTGCATGTCTATATTTTTTTCAAAATATTCAGGACCAGATAAAATGCCTTTCATGGCAAAACTTATCATTTTTGCTGACCCATAGTTTAAGGATAATACTTGTTTATAATATTCTTTTAGAAATTGTTTTAGAAACCAAATACGATTTTTTCCATTAGTAAGACTAAGCATCTTGTTGTACCTGAAATTTAAATATTTTGTAAGACCACTTTCTTTGGCAGCAAAATCAAATGAATATACTCCAACACCAGATAGAGATATGATATTAAATTTATTTAGTAGAGAAAAATGTATATCATCCCCTCTTACAAAAAATGGAAAAGCATATTGAGATACATGTTTTATAGGAAATCCAAAGAAAAACCAAGCACCATATTCAATTTTATCATCTTCATTTTCTATATGAATTAAAGAGTTTACATCAACTAAATTTAGTCCGTGAAGTATTGGGTAAACATTTCCATCGTTAAATTTACCACCCTTTTCATGAAGCATCCAAGGGGCATCTTCCCTTAACATCATTCCTGAAATTGCTGTATCTTCAGCTTTTGAATATTTAAAAAAATTGTATATTCTTTTAATACTTTCAATTTCGCAGGCTCCATCATCATCCATAAATAAGCAGTGGGTATAGTTTCCATTATCTTCAAGTTCTATAAGACCTCTTGTGAAGCCGCCAGTTCCACCATAGTTTAAGTTTGGAATAACTTTGATATTTTGAGTTTCTTTAATTCCACAGTTTTTAGAGTTATCAACTATTATAAGATCAATATGATCTTTATAAAGGGGGGATTCTAAAAGATTTTCTTTTATATTTTGTGCAGAAAAAGTAATTTCTTTTAATCTATTAAAGTGAGTGATAACTATTCCAAGCTTAGCTTGTTTAGGTTTAGTTGTGCTTCTAAAGCATAATTGATTGAGCTTTAAATCAGTTATAGCTTTAATTTTTGGATATATAATAACATATTCAGAATCAAGAAGTTCTGAGATATCAATATTTGTATATTCATTAGATAATTCTATTTCACATTCTTTAAGCATATATTCAATATTTGCATGTGTTCTTCCAAATATTTGAATAGCAGCCTTTCCTTCACCTTTAATAGAGAAAGTTAAGTTATCAATAATTGTATTTTTTCTAAACTTACCAAGAGAAAATGAGTTATAAAAAGTGTTAAATTCAATAAATCCATTTTTTTGAGTATATATAGCATCATCTATTTTTGAATATCTTGTAAAAATATCAAATCTATAATACATTCCAAAATCTATAGGAAATCTATCAGATGGTGAAATAATGTTTTGTATAGTATGAAATTGTTTATTTTGATTGTTGTACATAATTTTATTAGTTATTAGTTATTAGTTATTAGTTATTAGTTATTAGTTATTAGTTATTAGTTAAATTTTTAAATATGTTACTTTTTGTATATATTTCTCCAAAATGATTTATTAGTATATTTTAATAAGTTTGATCCATACTCTTTTTTTAATTTATTATTATTTAACAAGATTTTTGTAATATACCAACTGCCTTTTATGATTGATAAACAGAATTTAAAGAAATTTTGTTTAGAGTAGTAACCTGTTTGAGTAATTTTATCGTAATATAATATAGTTTTGTATTTTGTTATATATCTAAAAGCAGCTCTACTGCTATTAGGGTGGTATAGTGTATTTTTTTGTTTAAGAAGGCTAGGAATAAAAGTTCCATTTAAACTAATTATCTGTAAAATTTTGGTAAAAATATTGTGTGGTTTATTTTTAAAGTGATCTAAATAATTTATAGGTAGAGTAATGGGATTTTTTATTTCATTTAAACAGTATTTTGAATAGAGTTTAAATATTTCTTGCATATCTATATTTTTTTCAAAATATTCAGGACCTGCTAAAATACCTTTTAAAGCTAAAATGATCATTTCAGAAAAGCTATATCGAAAGGAAAAAATTTGGGCATAATAAGTTTTTAGGAAGAGTTTTATAAGCCATAAAGAGTTTTTTTTATTACTTAATCCTAAGATCGCCATAGATCTAAAAGACAAGTATTTTGTAAGACCACTTTCTTTATGTTCAAAATCAAATGAATATACTCCGACACCAGATAGAGATATGATATTAAATTTATTTAGTAGAGAAAAATGTATATCATCTCCTCTTACAAAAAATGGAAAAGCATATTGAGATACATGTTTTATAGGAAACCCAAAGAAAAACCAAGCGCCATATTCAATTTTATCATCTTCATTTTCTATATGAATTAAAGAGTTTACATCAACTAAATTTAGTCCGTGAAGTATTGAAGATATTTTCCCATTTGTATATTTACCACCCTTTTCATGAAGCATCCAAGGGGCATCTTCCCTTAACATCATTCCTGAAATTGCTGTATCTTCAGCTTTTGAATATTTAAAAAAATTGTATATTCTTTTAATACTTTCAATTTCGCAGGCTCCATCATCATCCATAAATAAGCAGTGGGTATAGTTTCCATTATCTTCAAGTTCTATAAGACCTCTTGTGAAGCCGCCAGTTCCACCATAGTTTAAGTTTGGAATAACTTTGATATTTTGAGTTTCTTTAATTCCACAGTTTTTAGAGTTATCAACTATTATAAGATCAATATGATCTTTATAAAGGGGGGATTCTAAAAGATTTTCTTTTATATTTTGTGCAGAAAAAGTAATTTCTTTTAATCTATTAAAGTGAGTGATAACTATTCCAAGCTTAGCTTGTTTAGGTTTAGTTGTGCTTCTAAAGCATAATTGATTGAGCTTTAAATCAGTTATAGCTTTAATTTTTGGATATATAATAACATATTCAGAATCAAGAAGTTCTGAGATATCAATATTTGTATATTCATTAGATAATTCTATTTCACATTCTTTAAGCATATATTCAATATTTGCATGTGTTCTTCCAAATATTTGAATAGCAGCCTTTCCTTCACCTTTAATAGAGAAAGTTAAGTTATCAATAATTGTATTTTTTCTAAACTTACCAAGAGAAAATGAGTTATAAAAAGTGTTAAATTCAATAAATCCATTTTTTTGAGTATATATAGCATTATCTATTTTTGAATATCTTGTAAAAATATCAAATCTATAATACATTCCAAAATCTATAGGAAATCTATCAGATGGTGAAATAATGTTTTGTATAGTATGAAATTGTGCAGTCATGGTAAATTAGATATTAAAAATTAGAGGCGTAAGCATCGCCTACAGTTTGGCTGTCACCAATCATTTTTACTTTCTTATTTTCAATCCATATAGCTTTATCACAAAAGGTTTTAACATCATTTATGCTATGAGAGACTAAAAATATAGTAACGCCTTGCTCTTTAAATTTTTTAATAACTTGCAAGCATTTATTTTGGAATTCATAATCTCCAACAGCTAAAACTTCGTCAATAATAATTATATCGGGATTTACACTTGTTATAACAGAGAATCCAAGTTTTGCAAGCATACCACTTGAATAAATTCTTATAGGTTCATCAATAAAATCTTCAAGCTCTGAGAATTCTATTATTGACTCTACTTTAGATTCAATTTCTTTTTTTGTAAGTCCTAGTAAAGCAGCATTTAAATATATATTTTCTCTTCCAGTAAGCTCTGGATGAAACCCTCCACCTAATTCTAACATAGCAGCAACTCTTCCATTTATTGATATAGTTCCTGAGTTAGGTTTCAACACTCCAGCAAGGAGAGCAAGCATTGTGCTTTTACCAGCTCCATTTTTTCCAACTAAAGCAATAGATTCGCCTTTTTTAACCTTAAAGCTAATATCTTCAAGTGCTGAATACCTAGATCCTTTAAAGAACTTTAATATATTTTTTGGGTGAGTAAATAGTGTTTTTAATCCAGCATTTATATGATGATATAATGGGTATGATTTATAAATATGCTCAACAATGATAGTATGATTTTTCATTATAATACCTCAGCAAATTTATATTTTAACCAATTAAAAATTATAAATCCAAATGTTAAAGAAAGTAGGCTGAATATAATAGAATTACTTAGGAAATAATAGTTTATTTTCCCCGTCATAAATAAATTACGCCAACATACTATAATGCTTGTAAAAGGATTTAAATTTATAACCCATAGATATTTTTTTGGTACCATATTTGGAGTATAAAGAATAGGTGTTAAATAAAATAATAACATAAAAAATATTTGAATAATTCTTTCAAGGTCTCTAAAAAATATATTTAAACTAGATGTTATAAGCCCTATTCCATAACAAATTGAAGTTTGAATAGCACAAAGTATTGGGATCCATATTAAATAATCAATTATATGAAGATGAATATTTGCAAGCCAAAGAAAAAATAGTATTACAGGGATGGATAATATAAAATTAAAAGCTTCAGTTAGAACAACGCTAAAGGGAAGGGTTGATTTTGGAAATTTAGTTTTTTTAATAATCTGAGCATTACTTAAAAAAGTAAATAAGTTATTAACTATAGCGTTATTTATCCATTGCCAAGGAAGAAGAGCTGTTATTAAAAATACAGCATAATGGTGTATTCCAAGGCGCATTACCGTCTTAAAAACTATATAATATACTAAAGTAAATAATAAAGGGTTTCCAAGAGTCCAAAGGTATCCAAAAAAATTATTCTTATATTTAACTTTAATTTCTTTTTTGGTTAGAGTAAGGAGAAGGTCATAAAAATACCTAATTGAATGTAGATCTATTTTTTTTATTTTTATCATTTCTTATTACTTTATATTTTTTTTGTATTTAATATATTTAAGTTAAAAATTATATAAAGAGGCGGGGTTAATTTGTATAGTATTATACAATAATAAAAAATATATTAGTATAAATTATTTTCTTATTCCCTTACTCATTTTAGTTATATTTTTCAAATACATATTTTTTTATTATAATAATTTAAAATACAACTTAAGAAATATTTGTAAATAGAGAGAAAAGCATGTGTGGTATAGTTGCTGGTGTATCAAAAAATGATATTATTGCTATCTTAATTAAAGGTTTGCATAAGCTTGAATATAGAGGTTATGATTCGGCTGGAGTTGCAACTTTTAATGAGTCTTTAAATGATTTTAAAAGAGTTAGATCTCTTGGAAAGGTTTCCCTTCTTGAAGAGTTAGTTAAGTTGGAAGAGTTGCAAGGCGCTATTGGTGTAGCTCATACACGTTGGGCTACCCATGGAAAACCTGCTGTAAAAAATGCTCATCCTCATAGTAGTGATAATTTTATGATTGTGCATAATGGAATTGTTGAAAATTATGATTATCTAAAGACTAGTTTAATTGAAAAAGGTTATAAATTCTCATCAGATACAGATACAGAAGTAATAGCTCATCTTTTAGATTTAGAATATAAAGAAAATAAAGATACTTTAGCTTGCCTTCAAAATGTAGCAAAAGAGCTGGGTGATAACTATGGAGCTATAGTTGTATTAAATAAATTTGAGCCAAACTCTTTAGTAGCTATAAGGTCAGCTGGACCTTTAGTTATTGGTTTTTCTGAAGATAAAACACTTCTAGCTTCAGATCAATTAGCCATTGCTCAAGATGTTAATGAAATTATTTATTTAGAGCAAGGTGATAGCGTTTTTGTATCTCTTGAAAAAACTCAAATATTTAATAAAGATAGAAAAGAAGTTGTTAGAGAAAAGAAAGTTGTGGATTTACAAGAGATGGGTGCTACTAAAGAAGGTTATTCAACCTTTATGGAAAAAGAAATTTATGAGCAGCCAACAGCAATTCAAAAAACTATAGCAGGAAATATATCTTCAGAAGGTGTTATTTTGGATAATTTATCTCAAGAAGAACTTTCTGTACTAAAAGGTGTCTCATCAGTTTCTATAGTAGCATGCGGTACTGCTTACAATGCTGGAGTTATTGCAAAATACTGGATAGAATCTATTTTAAATATACCTTGTAGTGTTGAAGTTGCATCAGAATATAGATATAGAAATCCTTGCTTTGTAAAAGACTCTTTATTTTTAACCTTATCTCAATCAGGAGAAACGGCAGATACTTTAGCAGCTTTAAGACTTGCTAAAGAAAATGGTTTAAGATCTATGACTATTTGTAATGTTAAATCATCATCTTTAGTTAGGGAGTCAGATATAAGTTTTATAACTAAAGCAGGCCCAGAAATTGGCGTTGCTTCCACTAAAGCTTTTACAACTCAACTTGCTTCAATTATTATACTTACTCTAAGACTTGGTAAATTAAATAATATAATTTCTCAAGACAAAGAAAAAGCTCTTATTGAGTTTTTGCATAGTGTATCTTATGAAGTGGAAGCTGTTTTACAATTAGCTCCAGCTATAAAATCTTGGGCTCAAGATTTTAAAAATAAAGATAATGCTTTATTCTTAGGAAGGGGCGAGTCTTATGCTGTAGCTTTAGAAGGGGCTTTAAAGGTTAAAGAAATTTCTTATATACATGCTGAAGCTTGCGCTGCTGGTGAAACAAAGCATGGTCCTCTTGCATTAGTTGATGAAAATATGCCTGTTATTGTTCTTGCAAATTCAAATAATTTATTAGCTAAGATTAAATCTAATATAAATGAGGTTCACACAAGAGGTGGAAATTTGTATATAGTTACTGATAAGAAAGCTGATTTTCAAGAAGCTGAAAATATTAAATTAATTGAGATACCTATTTTTAGTATTTATAGCATTCCTTTTGCTCAAAGTATTGTTATGCAGCTTTTAGCTCTTTATTTAGCTGTTGAGAAAGGAGCTAATGTAGATCAACCAAGGAATCTTGCTAAAGCTGTAACTGTTGAATAATTAATTTAAACCCCTTCTGTAAAGGGGTTTTTCAAGCTATAACTGAGCTCTTTTTCTAATTTCAGAAAAAGACTGATCAACTAAAAGTTCTCCATTTCTAAAAATTTCAATTAATTCATCATTGCCAGGGTGAGATTCTTTAACTGTTTTATATTCGCCATTTTCTTGAATAAGCTTTAATCTACCTTTTTTAGATTTTTTATTATGATCTGTTGATGGATCTTTATAGACATCGTGATCAATTCCATTTATATTTACAGAGCAACATTTTAAAGCAAATTTTTGAGTATCTCTATCTAATTTTTGAAGTAAAGCTCCACCAATCCCAAAAGATACATTTTCTGTGCACCAATTATTTTCAATTAGCATATCTATTACTTCTTTAATAACCTTGTGATTTACTCCATCTCCTTGGATAATTCTTATGCATGAAGGAAGTAACTTATAACCCTTTTTATTTAAATTAAAACCAAAAGCTTCACTTAAAATATTTAAAAGATTTAAGATAACCTCTTTAGGATCTCCACTATCCGGCCTTATAACTAAAACTCCATCTCTATTTTCAATTTGTGATTTTAGTTCACTTCCCCATAAATTTTTACAAGCGTTATAAATATCATAAGAATCAGATACGCAAGCTATAGTGCCAGTTGGATAACTGTCTAATAGATTTTTATAACAGTCAAGCTCATGCTCTTTACCCCATGATGTTATAGTTGAGTGTTCTGTTGCTGGAATAGAAAATCCACTCATTAGAGCGTTGTAGTAATTGATATTTAAAATACACGCAGGAAAAGTATCAGTCCCAAAGAAATTAACAAGATGAGCAGATCCACCAATAGAAGCTGATTCAACAGAGCTTGACCCTCTAAAGCCAAAATCATGAAGCATAAAGTTGAGGGATTCAAGATTTCCTCCCGTTGAGATAAGTCCATAGTGTAGGATTTTTTTAATTTCTCTTGATAGGGTGGCTACTGTAGTTGGATACCAAACTTGTAAAAGTAGGGTTTCTAAATAATTTGTGATCCAAAAATGTTTTGGATCAGTATTTTCAATTAGCATTATAACATTATGAGTTTTAATACTGATACCTTCAGGTATAGCTTTTATTGATACAGGAAGTTTGCCACCTAACCTTGTTGCTATATCAAGCCAAGCTTCTTTATTAAATAAATCTCTGTTGAAGTGCATTTTCCAATATTTTGAAGCCTCTTCAACATCTTTTTCTGTAATTTTAATATCTATTAAATGTTTTTTAATGATGTATTGAAGTCCAAAAAAGGTTATTTCATCAAACATACCACCACGACTTTCAAGGTAAGATTGCATATAATTTATGCCTTTTGGATATTGCTTCCAATGGGATATTTTATAGCTATCCGTTAAAAGCATGATATTTTGATTTATGTTCATATTTGAGCTATGTTAATTTGCTTTTTAGTATGTTAATTTTAACATACTAAAATATTCTTTTAAATCGATAAGAATTTAAAACATTTAAAGAAAAGGTAATCATGAGAGTAGATAGAAAGCAGGATGAATTAAGAAGTATTAAGATAACAAGAAATTATTTAGAGTATCCAGATGGATCTGTTTTAGTTGAGTTTGGAAAAACTAAAGTATTATGTAATGTTTCTTGTACGACTAAAATTCCTAAATTTTTACAAGGTAAAAGTCAAGGCTGGCTTACAGCAGAGTATGCTATGCTTCCAAGTTCTACAGCTACTAGAAATGAAAGAGCCAGCATAAAACCAAATAAAAGATCTATTGAGATCCAAAGATTAATTGGAAGATCTCTAAGAGCTATGATAGATCTTAATAAAATTCCTGGAATTAATATAACTATTGATTGCGATGTTATTCAAGCTGATGGCGGGACAAGAGTAAGTTCTATTACTGGAGCAGCAATTGCTCTTGTTGATGCTATTAACTCTTTAATGGGTAAGAATTTAATTAAAGAAAATCCAATTAAATCCTTGATATGCGCTATTTCTGTCGGAATTTTGAATAAAGAAGCCTATTTAGATCTTGAATATAGTGAAGATTCGGTAGCTGATACAGATATGAATTTAGTATTTTGCGAAGATCTAAGCTTTGTTGAAATTCAAGGTTGTGCTGAGGGTGAGAGTTTTAGTTATGAAGAACTTCAAAAAATGATAGAACTTGGGAAAAAAGGTGCTAAAGAAATTTTTGAAATTCAAAAAAGAGCTCTTGAAGCATAAACTTTAAAATACCTTATTAATTTATCTATTACTTGGTTTTAATAGTGAGCTAAATCATTGAAAAAATAGTATACTTTTATTTTTATATGTAATATATTGAAATTATGAGTTATTTTTTAAAATAGCTTATAACTAGTCTTATTTTAATGCATTAAATAAGTTTTTTTAGTTAAATAAAAAGGAAGTTTTATTAATGATAATTTCTAAATTTAAGATGAACTCAATAGTATTAGCTGTAGTATTATCAGCTTCATTTTCTTCAGCTTTTGCATCTAATGTTAATACTTCAAGAAATCAAGCTGCATCTGTAACTCAAAGCATAAATTATCAGAATAGTAAATTATTTAGTATTCATGATATATATATATTGGGTCAGCATATTGCTACCCATACTTATATACATGGTCAGGCTAAGGGTTGGTGGTAACTTTTAAATTTTATTAATTTATAAAATTTTCGAATTATAAAATTATATAAGGAGTAAGTGTTATGAAAGTACTACAAACTTTAGTTCATTATTATTTAT
>JAWXTV010000006.1:0-20912 GCA_044433245.1 Psittacicella sp.
TACAAAATGCAATGCGTGCTGGCGCTAAAGGTATTAAAGTTGAAGTAAGTGGTCGTTTAGGTGGAGCAGAAATTGCACGTTCAGAATGGTATCGTGAAGGTCGTGTTCCTTTACATACTTTAAGAGCTGATATTGATTATAATACTGCTGAAGCTTTAACTACATATGGTATTATTGGTATCAAAGTGTGGATCTTTAAAGGTGAAATTTTAGGTGGTATGGATGCTGTAATGCAAGCTGAAGAACAACCTGCTGCAAAACCAAAAAGACCTCGCAGAGCGCGTAAGTAAGGAGATTTATAAATGTTACAACCAAAACGTACAAAATTTCGTAAAGTGCAAAAAGGTCGTAATCGCGGATTAGCAGCGGGAACAGAAGTAAGTTTCGGTACTTTTGGTCTTAAATCTGTTGAACGTGGTAGATTGACTGCTAGACAAATTGAAGCTGCACGTCGTGCTATGACTCGTGCTATCAAACGTCAAGGGAAAATTTGGATTCGTGTATTCCCAGATAAGCCTATTACTGAAAAACCTTTAGAAGTTCGTATGGGTAAAGGGAAAGGTAATGTTGAATATTGGGTAGCTTTAATACAACCAGGCAAAATGTTATATGAAATGGATGGTGTATCTGAAGAAGTAGCAAGAGAGGCATTTACTTTGGCTGCTGCTAAATTACCTGTTAAGACTATTTTTGTTAAAAAAGTGGTGATGTAATGAGATTAGAAGAGTTACGCAACAAAAGTGTTGAAGAATTAAATAAAGAGTTATTAGAAGTATCTACTGAACAATTTAAATTACGTCTTCAATTATCTACAGGCCAATTACAACAAACTCACCAACTAAAAATCATTCGTCGTAAGATAGCTCAAATTAAAACTATTTTGACTGAAAAAGGTGAAAAATAATGGCTGATAAAATTCGTACAACAGTTGGTCGCGTAATAAGCGATAAAATGGATAAATCTATCATAGTTGCTGTTGAGCGTAGAGTTCAACATCCAATTTATGGAAAATTTATTCGTAAAACAACAAAAATTCATGCACATGATGCAAATAATGAAGCTAAACTAAATGACTTAGTTGAAATTCGTGAAGTAGCACCAATTTCTAAAACTAAATCTTGGACTTTAGTAAGCGTTGTTGAAAAATCTGTATTATAGTTATAAACTATAATATATAATATATTAAAAGTAATAATTTATTATTACTTTTATTAAGGTGTTAGGTGTATTTTTATGCCTAACTATTTTTTAGTTTTATGTGGAGCATAAAAGATGATCCAAGAACAAAGCAGACTAAACGTTGCCGATAATTCAGGCGCACGTAGTGTTATGTGTATTAAAGTTCTAGGTGGTTCTCACCGTCGTTACGCTGGTGTAGGTGACATCATCAAAATTACTGTTAAGGAATCTATTCCTCGTGGTAAAGTTAAAAAAGGTGATGTTCTTAAAGCAGTTGTAGTAAGAACAAAAAAAGGCGTTAGAAGACCAGATGGTTCTGTTATACGTTTTGATGATAATGCGTGTGTTATTCTTAATAATACTTCTGAACAACCAGTAGGTACTCGTATTTTTGGGCCTGTTACTCGTGAATTACGTTCAGAAAAATTTATGAAGATAATTTCTTTAGCACCAGAAGTATTGTAGGGGTTGTAATGGCTGCAAAAATTCGTAAAGATGATGAGGTAATTTTAGTAACTGGTAGTCTTTCTAGAGGAAAGGGTAAACGTGGTAAAGTTATCAAAGTTTTAGGAAATAAAGTACTAGTTGAAGGTTTAAATTTAGTAACTAAACATCAAAAAGCTGACCAAAATTCTGGAAAAGAAGGTGGTCTAATTCGTAAAGAAGCTTATATTGATATTTCTAATGTTGCTATCTTTAACCCATCTACTAAAAAAGCTGACCGTGTAGGTTTTAAGTTTGAGGATTCTAAAAAAGTTAGAATTTTTAAATCTACTGGTGAATTAATAAAATAAATGGAGTGATACGATGGCGAAACTGCATGATGATTATAAAGCAAATATAATCAGCAAGTTAAAAGAACAGTTCAATTACACATCAGTCATGCAAGTCCCACGAATTCAAAAAATAACCCTTAATATGGGTGTGGGTGAAGCTGCAACTGATAAGAAATTATTAGAACACGCAATTTCAGATTTAACAGCGATAAGTGGTCAAAAACCTTTAACTACTAAAGCTCGTAAATCTGTTGCTGGTTTCAAAATTAGACAAGGTTACCCTATAGGTTGTAAAGTTACTTTACGTGGCGATGCAATGTGGGAATTCTTAGAAAAACTTATTTACATAGCTGTTCCTCGTATAAGAGATTTTAGAGGATTAAGCGCTAAATCATTTGATGGACGCGGTAATTATAGTATGGGTGTGCAAGAGCAAATTATATTCCCAGAAATAGACTACGATAAAGTTGATAAACTACGTGGTTTAGATATCACTATAACTACAACTGCTAAAATAAATGAAGAAGGTAGAGCTTTATTAGAAGCTTTTAATTTTCCATTTCGTAAATAGGTAATAATTATGGCAAAAACATCTGTAACAGTTCGTAATGATAAAAGAGTTAAATTAGTAGATAAATACTATTCATTACGTCTTGAATTAAAAAAAATTATTTCTAGTGTTGATAGCACTCCTGAACAACGCTGGGAAGCTGTAATCAAACTTCAAGAATTACCACGTGATTCTAGTCCAATCCGAGTTAGAAACAGATGCCGTCAGACTTCTCGTAGTCACGGTACATTACGTAAATTTGGATTAAGTAGAATTAAATTAAGAGAATCAGCTATGCGTGGAGAAATTCCAGGCCTTAGAAAAGCTAGCTGGTAATATCTTTACAATCGTAGGAGAGAAACATGAGTATGCAAGATCCAATAGCGGATATGCTAACCCGCATTCGCAATGGTCAAGTTGCGAATAAAGTTGCGATTGTAATGCCTTCATCTAAATTAAAAGTAGCTATTGCTACTGTTTTAAAGAATGAAGGTTACATTGCAAACTTTGAAATCACTGAAGATACTAAAGCTGAGTTAACTATCAGTTTAAAATATCATCAAAATAAACCAGTTATTGATAGCATTAAACGTGTTAGTAGACCTGGTTTACGTATTTATAAAAACAAACACAGTCTACCAGTAGTTATGGGTGGATTAGGTATCGCCATAGTATCAACATCTCAAGGTGTTATGACTGATCGTGCTGCTAGACAAGCAGGGTTAGGTGGCGAAATTATTTGTTATGTAGCATAGGAGAGAATTTATGTCACGTATTGCAAATATGCCTATTTCAATTCCAGCTGGTGTTGAAATTACTTTAAATGGTCAAGAGTTAGTTGTTAAATCTAATAAAGGTGAATTATCTAGAACAATTCATGCTTCTGTAGAAGTAAAAATTGAAGAAAATCAAATTTTATTTGCTCCAAGAGAAGAATTTCAAAAAGAAGGAAATGTTCAAGCTGGTACTTCACGCTCTTTAGTAAACTCTATGGTTATAGGTCTTACTGAAGGTTTTACTACTAAATTAAAATTAGTAGGTGTTGGTTATAGAGCACAAGTTGAAGGTAAAAGCCTAGCATTAAATTTAGGTTTTTCACATCCTGTTTCTTATGCTATTCCTGAAGGAATCACTATAACTTGTCCAACTCCAACTGATATTGAAGTATCTGGTGCAGACAAACAAGCGGTAGGTCAAACTGCTGCTAAAATCCGTGCATATCGTAAACCAGAACCTTATAAAGGTAAAGGTGTTCGTTATGCTGATGAAGTTATTCGTCTAAAAGAAGCTAAGAAAAAATAAGTAGGTAAGGACTATGGATAAAAAACAAGCTCGAATTCATAGAGCAAGTCGTACAAGACACCTAATTAAAGAAAATGGCGCTACAAGACTAGTTGTATTTCGTACAGCTCGTCATATCTATGCTCAAGTAATTTCATCAGATGGCTCTAAAGTGCTAGCTGCTGCATCTACTGTTGAGAAAGCTATCAGTTCAGAACTTAAATATACTGGTAATGTAGAAGCTGCTAATTTAGTTGGTCGTAAAGTTGCTGAAAGAGCTTTAGCTAATAATGTTAAAGCTGTAGCATTTGATAGATCTGGTTTTCAATATCACGGTAGAGTACAAGCTTTAGCTGATGCTGCTCGTGAAGCTGGATTACAATTCTAAAATAAGGTAAACAAATGGCAGATATTGAAAATCAAATAAATGAATTACAGGAAAAATTAATTACTGTAAACAGAGTATCTAAAACTGTAAAAGGTGGTAGAATCTTTAGTTTTGCTGCACTAACTGTAGTTGGTGATGGTAATGGTCGTGTTGGTTTTGGTTACGGTAAAGCACGTGAAGTGCCAGCTGCAATCCAAAAAGCAATGGAACAAGCTAAAAGAAATATGATTACTATTCCAATTACTAATGGTACATTACATCACTCTGTAAAAGGCACTCACACTGGTTCTAAAGTTTATATGCAACCAGCTAGTGAAGGTACTGGTATTATTGCAGGTGGTGCTATGCGTGCTGTTCTAGAAGTTTTAGGCGTACGTAATGTATTATCTAAAACCTACGGTTCAACAAATGCTATTAATGTAGTTCGCGCTACCGTTAAAGCTTTAGCTTCTATGCAGTCACCTGAAATGATAGCAGAGAAACGTGGTAAAACAATTGAAGAAATTCGCGGGTAATAGAAAATGGCTAAAATGATAAAAGTTGTGCAAACTAAAAGCTCAATTGGAAGATTGCCTAAACATATTCAGACTTTACGTGGTTTAGGCTTAAGACGCATAGGTCATATAGTAGAGCTTGAAGATACTCCTTCAGTTAGAGGGATGATCAATAGAGTTTCTTATATGGTACGTATCGAGGAGTAATATAATGTATTTAAATACACTGTCTCCAGCTGAAGGCTCTAAAAAAGCTTTTAAACGTGTTGGTAGAGGTATCGGCTCTGGGCTAGGTAAAACAGCTGGTAGAGGGCATAAAGGTCAAAAATCAAGATCTGGTGGTAAAGTAAGACGCGGATTTGAAGGTGGACAAATGCCTTTATATAGAAGATTACCTAAATTTGGTTTTACTTCTCAAAAAGCATTTACTGTTGCTGAAGTTAGATTAAATGAATTAACTAAAGTTGAAGGAAATTTAGTTACTTTAGAAACATTAAAAGCTGCTAATATAATTGCTCTTCAAATTTCTCAAGTAAAAGTTATTTTATCTGGCTCAATTTCTGAAGCTGTAGTTTTAAAAGGTATTAAAGCAACTAAAGGTGCTTTAGAAGCTATTAAAGCAGCTGGCGGATCTATAGAGGAATAATTAGTAATGGCTAGAAATCCAAAGGTTCAACTAAATCAGAAAACCTCAGGAAGTAATGATGTTTTTAAAAGAATTTTATTTTTAATAGGAGCATTATTAGTATTTAGATTGGGATCTTATATTCCAGTTCCTGGTGTTAATGCTACTGTATTATCTTCAGTTCTTCATAGTCAAAATGATACAGTATTGCAAATGTTTAATATGTTCTCAGGTGGAGCCTTATCTAGAGCGTCTATTTTTGCCTTGGGTATTATGCCCTATATCTCAGCTTCAATCATTATTCAGCTTTTAACATCTGTTGTTCCTAGTTTAGAAGCTTTGAAAAAAGAGGGTGAGAGTGGGAATCATACTATAACCAAATATACAAGATATGCAGCTTTAGGGTTAGCTATAGTTCAATCTATAGGGATATCAGTAGGTTTACCAAAAATTATTCCTAATTTAGTTCCTCATTTGGATTTTAGTTTTTATATTGTAGCTTCCATAAGTCTAGTAACTGGTAGTATGTTCTTAATGTGGTTAGGGGAGCAAATAACAGAAAGAGGAATTGGAAATGGTGTATCTATGATTATTTTTGTAGGTATATTATCAAGTATTCCGTCAGCTATGGCTCAAACTATTGCTCAAGTAAGTGAAGGTGAGATTAGCATCTTTGTTTTATTTATAATTTTAGCAGTAGTTTTAGCGGTTACTTTTTGTGTTGTATATGTTGAAATGGCTCAAAGAAAAATTGAGATTCATCATGCTCGTCAGCAAAGAGGAACTTTTGCTCCAACTCAAAAAACATATTTACCATTAAAGATTAATATGGCTGGTGTTATACCTCCTATTTTTGCATCTAGTATTATTCTATTACCAGCAACTTTAGCTCAATGGTTAGGAAAAGGTGCAAATGCAGGGTGGTTATATAATCTATCTAGATTATTAAGACCAGGCGCTCCTTTATATCTAATATTATTTGCTGTAGCTATTATATTCTTTGCGTTCTTTTATACAGGTATGCAATATAATCCAAGAGATACAGCAGATAATCTTAAGAGATCAGGGGCTTATATTCCAGGAATTAGACCGGGGGAACAAACTTCTAGATTTATAGATAAAATCATGACTCATTTAACAATGATTGCAGGTATTTATTTAACTTTAGTATGTTTAGTGCCTTATGTAATGACATCAACTTGGAGTCTAAGCTTTACCTTTGGTGGAACATCCTTATTAATTGTTGTTGTTGTTATAATGGATTTTATGGCTCAACTTCAAAGCAGAATGATGTCTTCTGATAAATATGAATCAGCTCTTGAAAAAGCTAATTTACGAAAATTTAAAAAATAACTATTAAAGAGGATTGAAAATGAAAGTTCGTACTTCAATCAAAAAAATGTGTCGTAACTGTAAAATTATTAAACGTGAAGGTGTTGTTCGTGTGATTTGTAGTTCTGAACCAAAGCACAAACAACGTCAAGGTTAATATTTTCATTTAAGCAAAATTAGTGTAGAATAATTTATTCTATTAAGTTGAATTGATAGATTCTTGAGTATCCTAAACGGGCTTTTCAATGAACCTATCAATTTTTTAAAATAATAAAAGGAAGTAACTAATGGCCCGTATTGCAGGCATTAACGTTCCTGATCATAAACATGCTGTTATCGCTTTAACATCTATTTATGGCATTGGTAAAACACGTGCTAAAAGCATTTGTAGTATCACAGGAATCGAAGAAAGTACTAAGATCAGAGATTTATCTGAAGAGCAAATTGAAGCTATCCGTCAGGAAGTTGCAAAATTTACAGTTGAAGGTGATCTTCGTCGTGAAGTAACTTTAAACATTAAACGTTTACTTGACTTAGGTTGTTATAGAGGCTTTAGACATCGTCGTAGCTTACCAGTTCACGGTCAACGTACTAAGACTAATGCGAGAACTCGTAAAGGTCCTCGTAAACCAATTAAAAAATAACTGGGAGTAGGCAAATATAATGGCAAAACCTCAAGTTCAAAAAAGACGTATTAAAAAACAAATTACCGATGGTATCGCGCATATTCATGCGTCTTTTAATAATACTATTGTAACTATAACTGATAGACAAGGTAATACATTAGCATGGGCAACTGCTGGTGGATCAGGATTCCGTGGATCACGTAAATCTACTCCATTTGCTGCTCAAGTAGCTGCTGAAAGATGTGCTGTTACTGCTAAAGATTATGGTATTAAAAATTTAAGCGTTATGGTTAAAGGTCCAGGTCCAGGAAGAGAATCTACTATAAGAGCTTTAAATGCAGCTGGATTCCATATTGTGAGTATTGTTGATGTAACTCCAATTCCTCATAATGGATGCAGACCTCCTAAAAAACGTCGCATTTAAGGTAAAATAGGAAGATTAAAAAATGGCAAGATACTTAGGACCAAAATTAAAACTTAGTCGTCGTGAAGGTACTGATTTATTTTTAAAATCAGGCGTTAAAGCGATTGAAAGTAAATGTAATTTAGACTCTTTACCAGGACAAACTAAAGGCCGTAAAGGTCGTTTATCTGATTATGGTAATCAGTTACGTGAAAAACAAAAAGTTCGTAGAATATATGGAACTTTAGAGCGTCAATTTAGAAATTACTATAAAGAAGCAAAAAGACTTAAAGGTAATACTGGAGAAAATCTTTTAATTCTTTTAGAAAGAAGACTTGATAACGTTGTTTATAGATTAGGATTTGCTTCAACTAGAGCGGAAGCTCGTCAGTTAGTTAGTCATAAATCTATAATGGTAGATGGAGCAGTTGTAAATATTCCTTCTTTCCAAGTTTCAGAATCTTCAGTTATTTCTGTTCGTGAAAAAGCTAAAAAACAATTAAGAATTAAATCTTCATTAGAGTTAGCTGAACACCGTGAAAAATCACCTTGGTTAGAAGTTGACGCTGTTAAAATGGAAGGCGTTTTTAAACGTATTCCTGAGCGTAGTGATTTATCTGCAGAAATTAACGAACATTTAATTGTTGAGTTATATTCAAAATAATTAATGTATAAAATGAATAAAGAGGATAAAATGCAAAGCTCTGTTACAGAATTTTTAAAACCTCAATTAATTAATATTGAAACTATTAGTCAATCTCATATTAAAGTTATATTAGAACCTTTAGAAAGAGGGTTTGGTCATACTTTAGGGAATGCTCTTAGAAGAATTATACTTTCATCTATAGCTGGTTATGCTGTAACTGCTGTTAAGATTGAAGGTGTAATGCATGAGTACAGCGGAAAAGAAGGTATTAAAGAAGATATTATTGAAGTTCTTCTAAATATGAAAGGTTTAGCTGTAAATGTTCATGATAAAGAATTTGTTGAAGTTAAGCTAGTGAAGTCAGGTATTGGCCCGGTAACTGCTGCTGATATTATCCATGATGATAGTGTTGAAATAATCAATCCAGATCTTGTAATCTGTAATATTACAGATAGTGATATCACTTTAGATATGACTATTCAAATAAGATATGGAAGAGGTTATGTGCCAGCAAATGATGGTAGCAGATTAAAGGAAGATCGTCCTCTTGGCTTTTTATTGGTTGATGCTTTGTTTAGCCCAGTTTATCAAGTAGCTTATAAAGTAGAGGCTACTCGTGTAGAACAACGCACTGACCTTGATAAATTAATTATTGAGATGAAAACTAATGGTACTGTGGAGCCTGAACAAATCATTCGTAGAGCAGCAACTATTTTAGCTGATCAATTGGTTTCATTTATTGATCTACGTGATAAAAAATCACCTGAAATAGAGGAAGTTGTGCCAAAAATAGATCCTAAATACTTAAGACCTATTGATGATTTAGAACTTACTGTACGTTCTGCTAACTGTTTAAAAGCTGAAAATATCCAATATATTGGTGATTTAGTTCAAAAAACAGAAAGTGATTTATTAAAAACTCCTAATCTAGGTAGAAAATCTTTAACTGAGATTAAAGATGTTTTAGCTACATGGGGATTATCATTAGGTATAACTTTAGAAAATTGGCCTCCAGAGCAATATTAACTAAGAAGGATATGAACTATGCGTCATCGCAAGAGTGGTCGTCAACTAAATAGAAATAGTAGTCACCGTCACGCAATGTTTAGTAACATGGTTAATTCATTAACTAAACATGAAATTATTAAAACTACTCTACCTAAAGCAAAAGAATTACGTAGAGTGATAGAACCATTAATTACTTTATCTAAAGAAGATACTGTAGCACGTAAACGTTTAGTGTTTGCAAGAACAAATGACAGAGCAACTGTTACTAAAATGTTTGGTGAATTAGCTCCAAGATATAAAGAGCGTAATGGTGGATATACTCGTATAATTAAATGTGGCTTCAGAGCTGGTGATAATGCACCTATGGCCTACATTGAATTAGTGGATCGTAAAACTTCTACTGAAGAGTAATAAATATAACTAAATAAGTTATATGTGATCAAATGAAATATTTAAAAGACCTTATTTTGTTAAGTGTCTTTTAAATATTTTTACTTTTTTAAATATAAAAAAACTCTAAAGCTTCCTTAATCATAAAATCTTTATAATCATCTGGATTATTTCTAATTTTTGTAGCGTTTATATTATAATTTGATTTATTAAGATCAATAGCCTCTACTTTAATTTCAAAATATTTTTTATGTAACTCAATATCTTTTTCTTCTGAAGTAAATATTACATTTGGTTTAATATTTAATTGAATAAATAAGTTTTTTACAAGATCTGCCCATTGTTGCCATCCATTAGGATATGGGTCAATACCATCTTCAATTAATAAGTGTAATTCAAGTTTTTTATTTTCTGGGTTTATATCTAGATTATCCAGGAAAGCATGTGAACATAGTATTATTCTATCTGCTCTTGTAATTTTTTTCTTTAACTCACTATTTTCAAAAAGTCTATTATCTCTTATTTTGTCAACTCCTATGAAAATATGAAGTTCATTGACCTTAGAAAGTGCTGTTTTAATTAAAAATTGGTGCCCTAAGTGTGGGGGATAAAATTTTCCAAAAACAATCCCTACTTTATTTTTATTTTCCATATATATTTTTTTATAGTAAAATTCATTATAGTATTATATATATTCTCAAGGGAAAGTGAAAATCTTTACCGGTGGTTATAGCCCACGAGCTGCTGCTGAATCAGTGAAATTCTGATGCCGACAGTTATAGTCTGGATGAAAGAGAAAATACTCTTGCATTATCTCTTGAATGTTTAACAAGGATAAGAAAATGTTTAAATACACAAAAGAAGAATCTAATTCTAGAGTGTTAGAAGCTATAGAAGCTTTAAAATCTGGAAGAGGTGTGTTAGTTTTTGATGGTGAATCTAGAGAAAATGAAGTAGATCTTATATTTCCAGCTAAAACAATTAGTAATGAACAAATGGCTCAATTAATTCATTATGGAAGTGGAATTGTATGTCTTTGCTTGCCTGAAAGTAAATGTAATGAAATAGGTTTAAAATTAATGGTTAGTGAAGAAGATAACCAAAGTATTAATAAAACAGCTTATACAATTACTATAGAAGCAGCTGAAGGTGTAACAACTGGCGTTTCAGCTAAAGATAGGGTAACAACTATAAAAGCTGCTATAAGTGATAATTTTACAAGAGGTGATATTCATTTCCCAGGACATGTTTTTCCTTTAAAGGCTAAGGAAAATGGCGTTCTTGAAAGACAAGGTCATACAGAAGCCTCTGTAGACTTATCATTTTTGGCGGGATTTGGGAAAGCTGGCGTTATTGCTGAACTTACAAATCCAGATGGTACTATGACAACTGTAGATGAGGCTTTAGAATTTTCTAATAAGTTTAATTATCCACTAATAACAATAAGCGATTTAGTAAGCTTTTTAGAGTAAATTTTAGCTCTTTTGTATCCAAAATTCATATGGAGTTTTGGATACGTTTGATTTAATCAGTATATGGTTTAAAAATCTACAAAAACTTGGTATATCCCTTGTAGTAGATGGGTCATCAGTTTTTATATAGACTATATTTCCACTTTCTAGTTTCCTAATATGTTTTCTAACTTCCATAATAGGTTCAGGACATCTTAATCCTATTAGGTTTAATTCTTTATCAATATTCATGGTGATTATTTGCGATATTATAATTTAATAGATAGTGATATTTTATCAAATACAGTCATAATAAAAAAATCAAAATTTATAACTTATATTAGAAAGATTTCCTCTCTAAGTGATGGAGATACTTTTTTAGAAGAAATTCGTAGTAAGTATCGAGATGCTTCTCATATATGTTATGTATTTATTGAGGGGTCGCCTACAAATTTAACTAAATGCAAAATATCTGATGATGGAGAACCTAAAGGCTCTGCAACAAAGCTTATAGTTTCAACGCTTATTCATATGAATGTCGGGGATTTAGCAGTTATTGTTGTTAGATATTTTGGTGGAATTAAATTGGGGGTTGGCGGTTTAAATAGGGGGTATGCAGCCTCCTTAGGAACTCTTCTTTTAAAAGAAAAATTAAAATTTTTAATAGATAAAAAACAGCTAATTTTTAGTATTGATTATCAAGATAGTGTAAAATTTAATAATTTATTTGAGAAATATTTTGTTCAACTTGATTTTGTTAATTATCTGGAAAAAGTTAAATATATAATCTTTTTAGAGGATAGATATATAGAAGCTTTTAAAGCTGACTCTATAGAGATAACAAAAGGTAGTATTTTATATGAAGAATAATATTTTAGTAATTTATTGGACTGTAGATGGTCAGACTAAAAAGATTAGTACTTTCTTGCAAGATGAATTCATAAAGTCTAATAAAGAGTGTAAAATTGTAAGTTTCCAGGATTTAAAGATTTCTGGATATAATTTAAATTCATTTGATCTAGTTATATTAGGGGCTTCAGTAAGATATGGCAAGTTTCCTAAAACTTTATATAAGTTTATAGAAGAGAATAATTCTTTTTTATCTGAGAAAGGAGCTTTTTTTGGAGTTAACTTAACGGCTAGAAAGGAAAATAAAAGAACTATAGATACAAATCCTTACATAGTAAAATTTTTAAAAGAAATAAATTGGTCTCCAAGAAATGCAGCTATTTTTGCAGGAGTTTTAAATTATTCTATCTATAGTTGGTATGATAAGCTTTTAATTAAACTTATCATGAAAATGACAGATGGAGAGACTTCGTTTAAAGCAAATATTGAGTATACCAATTGGGATGATGTAAGAAGATTTAAAAGTGAGTGTATAAGTTGAGAATTCCAAGATTATATGTAGAAGATATCTTAGAGGTTGGTAACAGAATTCTTTTAGATGAAGATAATGTTAATTATATTAAAAATGTTCTTAAGCTATCTTTAGATAGTCAAGTAATTTTATTTAATGGTGAAGTTGAATCTTTATGTGTAATTCAAGAGCTTCTTAAGAAAAAGTGTTTTATTTTAGTTCAAGAAATTATAAGAGTTTATGAGGATTCTAAATTAAATATAGATCTTGCTCAGGTTATTTCTAAAGGTGATAGATTTGAGTTTGTCCTTCAAAAATCTACAGAACTTGGGGTAAGCAAGATAATTCCTTTAACTTCAAAAAGATGTAATGTTATTTTAAATAAAGAAAGACAGGGTAAAAAGCTTATTCAATGGTCTAAAATGTTAATTCAAGCATCTCAACAGTCCGGTAGGATTAAGCCTCCAGCGATTACATCTGTAGTAGATTTACGAGATTTTATAGATTCCCTATCTAATAATTATGATGCTATGTTCATTTTAGATTTTAAAGATTCAGTAAAATTAGACAAAAATTCTAAATTTAAAAATATATTGTTATTAATTGGTCCAGAAGGTGGGCTTACTCAAGATGAGATTGAGTATGTTAAGAGCAAAGGTTTCAGCGGTTTAACTCTAGGGCCTAGGGTTTTGAGAACCGAAACAGCATCTCTTACATCTCTTTCAATTCTTCAGTATGTATATGGAGATTTGAGTTGAATTTTACTATATTAGCTTTTGATTTTGGAACTAAATGTATTGGTTGCTCAGTTGGTCAGTCTATTACAAAAACTTCCTCTCCTTTAGCGGCTCAAAAAGTAAAATCGAAAGATACTTTTCCATTAATAGATCAGCATATAAAAGAATGGAAGCCTAAATATTTAGTTGTAGGCCTTCCTCTTAATTCCTCTGGGGATAATTTATTGGGAAAATCTTATAATAGATTTTTAGATTATTTAAGAAGAACTGGGGTAGAGGTTATTTTAATTAATGAATATTTAACAACAAAAGAAGCTAGAGAATATTTATTTGATAAATATGGGTATAGAGGTCTTAAAAAAGATAAGATAGACTCCATATCAGCTTGTTTAATAGCTGAGAGTTGGTTTAATAATATATAAGAGGTTATAAAATGTATAAAAATATTTTATTAGTGTTAAGCGGTAAGAAAAAAGAAGATATTGTAGTTATTGAAAAAGCTAAATCTTTATCTCAAGCTTTTGGCTCATCTGTTGGAATAGCTAAAGTTGAAGAAAATTCTGAAAAAATGTATGAAAGAATATTGGATGTATCAGCTAAAAAAGATATAGAAATTATTCATGGTGATGTTGATAAATATAATGATGAATTTAATTTTAATTTTGTTTTTTATTCTAATGTAATAGCAGATAGTGCTGTTGAAGGTATTAATAATATTATTTCTAAAAGAGAAATAGATCTTATTTTAATAGCTTATGAGCATGGAGTTTTAAGATCAATTTTTTCTAAAGAAGATGTTGTTGATAAAGAATTTATCAACAACCTTAAAATAGATATCTTAGTTGTCCCAATTGTATAACTTATTAAAGAGCTGTACTTAAAACTCTCCAAAGTATTATACCAAGGATTGTAAATGTAAGTGATCCACCAACATGGGCTATGATAACAAATAGTCCATTTAAATAGTGCTGCCCCATAAGTCTTGAGATAACCTCTCCTGAAAAGGAAGAAAAAGTTGTGAGAGCCCCAAGAAATCCTGTAACTAAAAATACCTTAACATCAGATGAGATATTTGGAAAACTAAAAAATATTCCAGTTACAATTCCCATTATAAAGCATCCAAGATAATTAGCAGTTAATGTACCTACATCTATTACAGATGTCATAGAGTTTAATAGTAATGATAGAGCCCAGCGTATAGTAGCTCCTGTGCCAGCTCCTAAAAAGATTAGAAGTATAGATTTAGCTATATTCATATATAATTTGCATAAAAGGATGATTTATAATTTTACTATATATCTACCAACCTTGCTAGCTGATATAATTTTTTCAGAAGCTTCAATAACATTTTCTAAAGAAATTTCAGTAATTAAATTTTCATAGTAAGACTCATCAATTAGATTTAAATATTTTTCCCAAATGTTAAGTCTTTGTTCTACAGGGTAAGATACACTATCTACTCCATGAAGAGTAACTCCTCTTAGTATGAATGGCATAACTGTAGTTTCTAATTTGAAATCTTCGGCTAAACCGCAAATTACACTATGTCCATTATAGTTGATTCTGCTTAGTATTGTAGAGAGAGTTTTTCCACCCAGAACATCAATAGCACCAGCATAAGATGCTTTATCTAAGGTTCTATAGTTAGAGTTAAATTCTTCTCTAGATATGACTTCTTTGGCTCCAAGATTTTGAAGTATTTTTTCTTGATTGGCTTTGCCTGTAATAGCAGCTACTTTATATCCTAGTTTAGATAATAAATGAATGGTTAAAGAGCCGACACCACCTGTAGATCCTGTCACTAAAATAGTGCCATTTTCAGGTTTTAGATAATTTGTAATTTTATCAACACATAACATAGCTGTAAATCCAGCTGTTCCTAAAGAAATTATTTTTTTTGGGTCAAGTGTTTCAGGCAATAAAACAGCATGCTCTGGTTTTACAAAAGTATACTCGCTAAGACCGCCAAAATATTTTTCTCCATAACCAAAACCTGTTACTAATATATTTTTATCTATAGGAAATTTTTCATTACAAGATTGTCTAATAGATCCTATAAAGTCAACCCCAGGAACTAAAGGGAAATTTCTAATAATTTTTCCTTTATTTGTAATAGCTAAAGCATCTTTATAATTAATTGTTGAATATAATACTTTTATTTGAAGGAAGTCTGTAGGGTCTTGGTATTTTGTAATGTCTTCTATATTTATATTTTTTAATTTTACAGAGTAAGAGTCATCTTTTTCTATATATAAAGCTTTCATATTTTTCTTCCTATATGTTTACCTTTTTGGTGTATATTTATTATATACTTATTTTATTATTTATTTAATTGATAGTATGTTACTATTAATAATATAGTTAATTCTTAATTGGAATTTATAATATGTTAGGTAACAAAACTATTGAAATAATAAAATCAACTGCTCCATTAATTGCAAAATTAGATCCAGAAGTAATGGCTGGAAATTTCTATAATAGGATGTTTGTTGAAAACCCTGAATTAAAAGATATATTTAATATGCGTCATCAAATAACTGGAGACCAAAGAAAAGCTTTGTTTAATTCAGTTGTAGCATATGCTTTAAATATAGATAATTTAGGAGCTCTAGGTGGGACTGTTGAAAAAATAGCTCAAAAACATACTTCGTTTAGAATTACAAAAGAGCAGTATGCTATAGTTGGTGAAAGCTTATTGAAAACTATTAAAGAGTTACTTAATCCAGGTGATGAAGTTTTAGAAGCTTGGAAAAAAGCTTATTTCTTTTTGGCAGATATTTTTATTAATAGAGAAGAAGATATATATAAATTTAATGAAAATAAAAAAGGTGGATGGAGAGGGCTTAAAGAGTTTAAAGTTATTGAAATAAAAGAAGAGTCAGATTTTGTAAAAAGTTTTATTTTATCACCAGTTGATGGGTCTGTTGTTCCAGGATATCAAGATGGTCAATATATTGGGGTTTGGGTTAACTCAGATGATTTTGATAACCAAGAAATTAGACAATATAGTTTATCTAAATCTTCTGCAGCTGATCAAAAATTTTATAGAATTAGTGTTAAAAAAGAGCAGTATGGTTTAGTTTCAAATCATATGCATAAATTAAATGTTGGAGCTACTTTAATGCTAACCCCACCAGCAGGAGACTTTGTTTTAGCTGAAAATGCTCTAGAAAAACCTATTACATTTATTTCGGCTGGAATTGGTATTACTCCTCTTTTATCAATGTTTGAAGGAATTTTATCTAAACATGAAAAATCTGTTACTTGGATGTATTGTGCTAAAAATTCAAAAGAGCATAGTTTTAAAGAAGAAGTTTCAGGCTTGATTTCTAAATATCCAAATAAGGTTAAATCATTTGTTTGGTATGAGGAGCCTACCTCTTTAGATAAAAAAGATGTTGATTATAATTTTGAAGGTTTAATAGATTTAAAAGCTTTAAAAGAAACTATTTTTGAAAATAAGGATAATCAATTTTATATTTGTGGGCCTTTAGGGTTTATTAGATTTGTAGAAGCTCAACTTTTAGAAATTGGTGTCGATAAATCAAGTTTACACTATGAATTATTTGGGCCTGATCAAATTATTTAATTAGGAAATATAATTAAAATTATATTGCAAAGTAAGCTAATTAAGATTGCTTTGCAATTTAAATATTAAAATCTTTTTTTATAGAGTTTTAACCAATAAATTAATCCATATATAGATCCAGATCCATATTCAATCCACATAAAAGCGCCAGATAAACTAGATATAAGGCTTGTATGGTGAATAAAAATTCCTGATATAAAAAGTATTACGCTAATGGTATCTGTAACTATCCAAAATATCCATTGCTGGATATATCTTTTAGCTGTTAAATAAGTTGCCATAATACTTAAAGTTGTAGATATTGAATCAAATATTAAATTATTATCTTTATTAACTTGTAAGTTAAATAAGTGTTTTAATATATAAGGTAAATTGTTTAAAACTATCATAAAGAAAATAAGTATAGCAAGAGTAGCTAAAGCTGTATATATCCAAAGTTTTAAAGATAGAGATCTTATTTCTATAGTTTTACTATTTTCTTTTGTGTGTTTCCCCCAGTGAAAATATCCATAGATCACTATAGGTATACAGATGCAGATATTTACAAAAATTTGCCCATAATATTTATCTACGTATGCTAAATAGGAATAACTTAAAGAGTTTATTAACCAAAATATATAGGTAAATTTTTCAGCTCTTATACTGTATAAAAGGGTTAAAGCAGCTGTTAATGATGCAATTAGAGATATTATACTTATAAACTCTAAAGTAGAGTTTAGAAATAAAATTGGTATAAGAAATATAAGAAATGATCCTATAAAAGATAGAACAATAAAGTATTTTTGAAATAAATCAAATTTGGTAGAGGAAGTGGTCATAATTTTTTAAGGTTGTATGATTATTTTGTATAAGCCAAATGAAAATTCTTTTTTTAGCTTTTCTTTTAAAATTTCAAATTCAAACCCTAAGGTTTTTAAATCTAACGAAATTTCCTTTTCTATATATAAAATAGTATTTGAGTCTATAGCCTTAATTTTAATAAGGTGTTCAATACTTTCTTTCAATAGGTTTTTATTAAAGGGTGGGTCTAAAAATACTAGTTCATAATTTATAGATTTGTCATTGTGAAAGTCTAAAATATTTTTATTATAAGTATTGGAAGAGGATTCTAAAGATAGTTTAATAATAGTGTCTTTTATATTTTTATAGGCTGGAGTATATATTTCTATAAAATCCACTAAAGAAGCCCCTCTTGATAGAGCTTCAATCCCTAAAGATCCACTTCCTGAAAAACAATCCAGGCATTTAAGGTCTATAATATCAAAGCTTAACCAGTTAAATAGAGTTTCTTTAACTATACCAAGAGTTGGCCTTAAGCCTTCATGGTCTAAAATTTTAATTTTACGATTTTTAAATTTTCCAGATATTATGGTTGTTTGACTATGGTGTTGTTTCATTCAATCCTTTTAATCTATTAAAAAATTCTAATATTTTATATAATAGAATATCCAAGAGATTTTTAAAAGAATAAAGCATGCTTTGTTTGTTGTGTTTATTTAATATAATGGAAATATATGACTGAAAAGAAAAAAGGTTTATTTAGATCACTTTTTAAATTAGGAAAAAAAGAAAAACATTCTCAAGAGCAAGATAAACTTTTAAATGAGTTTATAGATAATGAATCTATAATAAAAAAAGAAGGTGAGGATTCTAAAGAGGTTGCTGAGACTAAACCATTAGATAATGAATCTTCTAAGAATATTAATGAGCAATCAGATATAGTTTTTCTTGAAGAGTCTAGCCTTAAACCTTCTTTTTTAGAATCTTCAGAAGGTGTTAAAATAAATTTAAAAGATGAAGGTATAGTTTCTGAACTATCTCAAACTAATGAGTCTATAGTTTTAGATTTAAATATATCTAGTAAAGACAACTCTAAAGATAAATATAAAGATGAGTATATTAATAATTTAGACGTATTATCTAATATAAAGCTAGATGAGAATATAGATTCTAGTTTAGATACGTCATTAATTAATTCTAATAAATTAGACTCAATTAATGATAATTTTGAAAATAATCTTGCTAATAATTCTTTAGAAAATAAAAATTTTAATACAGATACTATTAAAATTATCGAAAATAAAGATAAGTCTGAAATTGATACTATTAAGATTATAGAAAAGGAAGAGAAATCTGATATTGATACTATTAAAATTATCGAAAATAAAGATAAGTCTGATATTGATATTATTAAGATTATCGAAAAGGAAGGGAAATCTGATATTGATATTATTAAGATTATCGAAAATAAAGATAAGTCTGAAATTGATACTATTAAGATTATAGAAAAGGAAGAGAAATCTGATATTGATACTATAAAAATTATTGAAATAGATGAAGACCTTACACAGGAAATTATTGAAATAGTTGAAGATTCTAAAGATATTAAATTAGAAGAATTTATTAAGTTAGAGGCTTTTAAAAGCTCCAAAACTCAAGAAGTAAATAATTTAGAAAGTATTCAGGACTTAGAATTTAAAGAAGTTAGCCCTTTGGAAATTATTAAAGATTCAGAAAGTGGTGAAATAAATGCTGTAGAAATTAGTCAAGATTTAGGTGGCAAAGAGGTTAATTTAGAATCTGTAGAAATAGCCAAAAATTCTAAAGAACTCAAAAAAAGCTGGCTTTCAAAGTTTACATCAAAAATATCTAGCACTAAAGATAAGATTAAAACTCAACTAGTTTCAGCTTTAAGAGGTAGAGTTATAGATGAGGATCTTTATGAAGAGCTTGAAGAGATTCTTTTGCTTGCTGATATAGGAATTGAAACAACTTCTAAACTTATAGCTGATTTAGAGCTTAAAGCAAGAAAGCTGGGTGTTAAAAATAGTGAAGATTTGTATAATATTTTAAAAGAAGATTTAAATTTAATTTTACAGGCTAATACAAAATCTCTTGAGTTATCAAATACTCCTGAAATTATCTTGGTAATAGGGGTTAATGGAGCTGGTAAAACAACTACAATAGGAAAACTTGCTTCTAAGTATAAATCTCAAAATAAAAAAGTTGTTTTAGGGGCTTGTGATACATTTAGGGCAGCAGCTGTTGAACAATTAAAGTCTTGGGGTAATAGATTAGAGGTTGATGTAATAAATGGAGCTGATAATTCAGATTCAGCAGCAGTTGCTTATAATACTATCACTCAAGCTCAAAAAATTGGAGCTGATGTTATCATTTTAGATACAGCTGGAAGACTTCATAATAAAGAAAACTTAATGAGAGAGCTTGAAAAAATTTCAAGAGTAGTTAAAAAATTAGTACCGGAAGCTCCTCATGAAACAGTTTTAGTTCTTGATTCAACAACTGGACAAAATGCTGTATCACAGGTAAAAATATTTAATGAAAGTTTAAAATTAACAGGAATTATTCTTACGAAGTTAGATGGAACTGCAAAAGGTGGTATTATATTTTCATTAATGAATTTATTTCAACTTCCAATATACTATATAGGTCTTGGGGAGTCGGTAGATGATTTACAAGAATTTAATGCTGCTGATTTTATAGCGGCTTTGTTTGAATAATTTAATTTTATTAAGGGGGTTATTTATGGTATCAACCTTAGTTACACAAGGTAATTTAGAAAGTTATATAAAAGATGCAAATCAGTATAAGATTTTATCTTTAGAAGAAGAAAAGAAATTAACAGAAGATTTATATTATAACCATAACTTAGAGGCTGCCAAAATTTTAATTTTATCACATTTAAGATTTGTGGTTAGTATAGCAAGAGGCTATCTTGGTTATGGACTTCCTCAGGAAGATATAATTCAAGAGGGAAATATAGGTCTTATGAAAGCTGTTAAAAAATTTAATCCAGAAGTAGGGGTAAGACTTGTTTCCTTTGCTGTTTATTGGATTAAAGCAGAAATTCATGAGTATATATTAAAGAATTGGAGAATTGTAAAAGTAGCCACAACAAAAGCTCAAAGAAAATTATTTTTTAATCTAAGAAAGAATAGAAAAACAACTGATTGGTTAAAAAATAATGAAGTAAATGAGCTCTCTAAAGATTTAGATGTTTCAGAAAAAGAGGTTCGCGAAATGGAGTCAAGATTATTAGGAAAGGATGTTCTTTTT
>JAWXTV010000007.1:0-14250 GCA_044433245.1 Psittacicella sp.
TATAATTAATTCTTACTCTTATAACTAAGAGAAAAGTTTAAAAGATATTTAAGTCTAGAAAATAAACTTATTTACACTAATGCTATAAAATATAAATCCAACCCTATACCAATAAAAAATATCTTAAACTCATACAATACTAAATAAATATATGAGCTTAAGATCTATAAGACTTACAAAAGGCTTATTTTACAAATTTAATATAAAATAAAACCCTATAAATAGTTTTTAATTATTTATTATTTAATAAATCTTTTAAAGGTTTACCAATTACAAAAGATACATTTTTACTTGCAGGAATAGTAATAGGAGCCTGAGTTTGTGGATTAACACCTTGACGCTCTTTTCTTTCGTTTACTTTTAAAGTACCAAAACCAATTAATTGTACTGGTTCACCTTTTTGTAAGCTTTCAGCTATAGTTTCAAGAACAGCTTCTAAAGCTTCTTTAGATACTTTTTTGCTTAGGTTAGTTTTAAGTGCAATTGATTCAACAATATCAGTTTTGTTCATAATTTAATTCTCCTAAAATTTATGATAAATATATTTAATAATATAAGCCAGTACAAGCTTATATATTACTATAATATTATAATAATTTTTTTACAATTTAGTATAACTTTTTAGCAAAAACCCGCATTATTCTTATATATACGCGCTTTTTTTATATTTTTTTTATTTATTATGATACTTTTTAGATAATTCATGAACTTTATTGATAAAAAATTCAACATTCTCAATTGGAGTATCTTTATCTATACCATGTCCCAAATTAAAAATATGCCCTGCTTTAGAGCCATATTTAGCCAAAATATCCTCTACGGATGATTCTATTTTATCAAAAGATCCATATAAAATAGATGGATCCATATTTCCTTGAATAGCAATAGAACTATCTATAATATTTCTTGCCACGCCCATATCAATTGTCCAATCCAACCCTATAACATTAGGGTTTGCTTTTGCTATATCCTCTAACCATAATCCCCCGCCTTTAGTAAATAAAGTTATTGGTGCTGATGAATTAATTTCCTTTTTAAATAAATTAATTTCTTTTATAATAAATGCCATATAATTTAAAGAAAACTCTTTATAATCAGATGGTGATAAACACCCTCCCCAACTATCAAAGATCATTAAAGAATTAACACCCGCCTTTAATTGAAGTTTAAGATAATTAACAACAGACTCTGTATTTTTTTGTAATAAAGCATGAAGTATTAAAGGATCTTTAAACATCATTTGTTTTATTTTTAAAAAATTTCTAGTAGAGCCACCTTCAATCATATAGCTTGCTATAGTAAAAGGACTTCCTGAAAAACCAATTAACGGAACTTCACCTTGCAAATTAGATTGTACATTTTCAATTATCTCGCCCAAAAATGATAAATTTTGATCTAAAGTATCAGTCTTTAAATTATCTATATCTACAAGTGAGTTAATAGGATTATGAATTACAGGACCTTTTCCTGAGACAAACTCTAAATCCATCCCCATAGCTTCTGGGATAGTTAAAATATCTGAAAATACAATAGCTGCATCTAATGGAAATCTTCTAATTGGTTGAAGGGTTATTTCAGTTGATAACTCAACATTTTTATAAAGTTCCACAAAATTTTTAGCTTTAGACCTAAGTTCTCTATATTCTGGCAAATATCTACCAGCTTGTCTCATCATCCAAACTGGAGTGTAATCAGTATTTTTATTTAAAGCAGCATCTATATATGCTCTATTTTTTAATTCATACATAATAATTTCCTTATATAAAAAAAAGAGAGTCTATTAAAGACTCTCTTTTATTAATTTAAACTAATTTGCTAAATAAGAGCTTAATTACTGTTTATCATAGCAGTTAAATTCTTCATAATATCATCTGATGATAATTTATTTTGAGCAGAACTTTCCACTTTTTCTTTATTAAGCTTGTTTTGTTTATGGTATGCAAATCCTGTACCAGCTGGGATTAATCTACCAACAATAACATTCTCTTTAAGACCTCTTAACTCATCACGTTTTCCGCCAACAGCTGATTCTGTAAGAACACGTGTTGTTTCTTGGAATGACGCTGCAGAAATAAATGATTCAGTTGCTAGAGATGCTTTAGTTATACCTAGTAATTCATAGTCAAATTCAACAGGCTCTTTTCCTTCAAGCACTCTTTGTTTATTTAAAGTTTTAACTTTATAAACTTCAACCTGCTCACCTTCCAAGAAGTCTGAATCATAAGCATTAGTAATAATACATCTTTTAAGCATTTGACGTACTATAATCTCAATGTGTTTATCATTAATTTTAACACCCTGAAGTCTATATACTGCTTGAATTTCATTTACTATGTAGTCAGTAACAGCAGCAACACCTCTTAATCTCAAGATATCATGAGGAGACTCAGCACCATCAGATATAATATCACCTTTAGAAATATACTCACCTTCAAGGATATTTAATTGACGACGTTTAGGTATCATAATCTCAAACTCATTTCCATTATCAGCTGTAATAATAAGTCTATATTTACCTTTAGTTTCAGCACCAAATGATACTTTACCTGATATTTCAGCCATAATAGCTGGTTCACGAGGTTTACGAGCTTCAAATAAATCCGCAACTCTTGGTAGACCCCCTGTAATATCCTTATCACTTACTGATTCTAATGGAACTCTTGCTAAAATATCCCCAGCTGATAAAGCTTGTCCATCAACTAAATTTACTATAGCTTTACCAGGAAGTAGATATTTAGCTTCAGAATCTGTATTCATAATATTTACAGGTTTTCCAAAATCATCAACTATGATAATAGATGGATGAAGCTCTTGTCCCGCTGGATTACGAGCACCCATTTCAATTACAGTCATAGAAGAAAGACCAGTTATATCATCACTTTGTTTAGTTACAGATAAACCCTCTTCCATGTCTATAAATTTAACTCTACCACCAGCTTCAGCAATAACAGGCATAGTATGTGGATCCCAAGAAGCAACTGTCTCACCTACTGTAACTTCAGTATTATCTTGTTTAAATAAAATAGTACCTAATGGTAGTTTATACTGCTCTTTAATTCTACCATTTCTATCAGTTACTGTAAGAAGCCCGTTTCTTGAAGCTACAACAAACTCACCTTTACTATTAGTAATAAGCTTAATATTATTAGATAAATGGATATGACCTGTATTATTTACCATAATACCTGAGTCTTTAGAAACAGCCCCTGCTGTACCACCTATATGGAATGTACGCATAGTTAACTGTGTTCCAGGCTCACCTATAGATTGAGCAGCTATAACACCTACTGCTTCACCTTCATTTACTAAAGAGCCTTTAGATAAATCTCTACCATAACAATGAGCACATACCCCATAGTTAGTTTCACAAGTAACAATAGATCTTACTTTTATAGAATCAAGAGCATACTCTTCAATTAAAGCACATTCTTTTTTACCTAAAAGTGTATTATAAGGGAATAATACTTCAGTCTCACTACCAGGAATATAAATATCTTCAGCAGTTGTTCTACCTAATACTCTTTCAGCTAGAGACTGTTTAATATCACCATCTTCAATAACAGCAGTTAAAACAAGTCCATTATGAGTATGGCAATCATTTTCAATAACTACTAGATCTTGAGCAACATCAACTAAACGACGAGTTAAATATCCTGAGTTAGCTGTTTTAAGTGCTGTATCAGCAAGACCTTTACGAGCACCGTGAGTAGAAATAAAGTACTGAAGAACGTTTAAACCTTCTCTAAAGTTTGCTGTAATTGGTGTTTCAATAATAGAGCCATCAGGCGTAACCATAAGGCCACGCATACCAGCAAGCTGTCTAATCTGAGCTGCAGATCCACGAGCACCTGAGTCGGCCATCATAAAGATAGAGTTGAATGAATCTTGTTGCTCCTCTTCATTATCTTTATTAATAACAGTTTCTTTAGATAAGTTTTTAGTCATCACTTCAGACACACGATCATTAGCAGTTGACCAGATATCGATTACTTTATTATATCTTTCACCAGCTGTTACAAGACCTGCTTGGAATTGTTCTTGGATTTCACCAACTTCAGCTTGAGCAAGCTCTACAATAGATGCTTTTTCTTCAGGAATTAAAATATCATTAACACCTATAGAAACACCAGAAATAGCAGCATATTCAAAACCTGTATACATTATTTGATCAGCAAATAATACAGCTTCAGTAGTTCCACAAATTGTATAACACTCATTTAATAAGTTAGAAATTTGTTTTTTACCAAGAGTTCTATTAAAGATTTCAAAAGGCATACCTTTAACTGATTTCTTCCATAAAATAGCTCTACCAACAGTTGTATCCTGAAGAGATATAACTTCTTCAAAACTACTATCTTCATTTTTATGATATTCAGTAATTCTTACTTTAACTTTAGAGTGCAGGGTTACCTTATTAGTTCTATAAGCTCTTTCCGCTTCATCTGGATCTCTAAATACCATCCCTTCCCCAGGCTCATTAATACTTGGACGAGTCATATAATATAAACCAAGTACCATATCTTGAGATGGAACCATAATAGGATCACCGTTAGCTGGTGATAGCATATTATTAGTACTCATCATCAGGTTTCTAGCTTCAAGTTGAGCTTCTAAAGTAAGAGGTACGTGAACTGCCATTTGGTCACCATCAAAGTCAGCATTAAAGCCTGAACATACAAGAGGGTGAAGCTGAATTGCTTTACCTTCAATTAAAATAGGTTCAAAAGCTTGGATACCAAGTCTATGAAGTGTTGGAGCACGGTTTAATAGTATAGGATGCTCATGAATAACTTTAGCTAAAATATCCCATACTATAGGCTCTTCTCTTTCAACAAGTTTTTTAGCAGCTTTAATGGTAGAAGCAGCACCTGACATTCTTAATTTAGAATATATGAAAGGTCTGAATAACTCTAAAGCCATTTTTTTAGGTAAACCACACTGATGCAACCCTAAGTAAGGTCCTACAGTAATAACAGAACGGCCAGAATAATCAACACGTTTTCCAAGTAAGTTTTGTCTAAATCTACCTTGCTTACCTTTAATCATATCAGCTAATGATTTAAGAGGACGTTTATTAGAGCCAGTTATAGCTCTTCCTCTTCTACCATTATCTAATAACGCATCAATAGACTCTTGAAGCATTCTTTTTTCATTACGAACAATAATATCTGGCGCAAATAACTCTAATAAACGTTTTAATCTGTTATTTCTATTAATAACACGTCTATACAGATCATTTAAGTCAGATACAGCAAATCTACTACCATCTAGAGACACTAAAGGTCTTAAATCTGGAGGAAGAATAGGTAAAACTGTTAAAATCATCCATTCAGGTTTATTTCCAGAAGATATAAAAGATTCAATTAATTTTAATCTTTTAACTACTTTTTTATATTTAGTTTCTGAACTTGTTTCTTTAACTTCTTCTTTTAAGAATTCGCGTTCAACTTCTAAATTAATACCTCTTAATAATTTTTGAATAGCTTCAGCACCCATTAAGGCTTCAAATTTATCACCCCATAAGTCTTGTGCTTCTATGTAGTTTTCCTCTGTTAACAACTGACCTTTTTCAAGTTCTGTCATTCCAGGATCAGTAACTATATAAGATTCAAAATATAAAACTCTTTCTAGATTACGTAAAGAAATATCTAATAATAAACTAATTCTAGATGGCAATGATTTTAGGAACCAAATATGAGCAACTGGTGATGCTAGATCTATATGACCCATTCTTTCACGACGGAATTTTTTCTGAGTTACCTCAACACCACATTTTTCACAAATAATTCCTCTATGTTTTAAACGTTTATATTTTCCACATAAACATTCATAATCCTTTATAGGTCCAAAAATTTTAGCACAAAATAAACCATCTCTTTCTGGTTTAAAAGTTCTATAATTTATAGTTTCAGGTTTTTTAACTTCTCCATAAGACCATGATCTTATCATCTCTGGAGATGCTAACCCTACTTTTATAAAATCAAAACTATGACTTGATTTTGTTTGTGATTTTAAAAATTTAACTAAATCTTTCACTTAATTTCTCCTAAGAATAATAAATAATATTTTTTGAAATAAAAATAATATTATTAATCTTCATCTAGCTCCATGTTTATACCAAGAGATCTTATTTCTTTAACAAGTACGTTAAATGATTCAGGTATTTCTGCTTCCATTTTATGGTTTTCATCAAATATATTTTCATATATTTTTGTTCTACCATTGATATCATCAGATTTAATAGTAAGCATTTCTTGCAGAGTATAAGCCGCACCATATGCTTCAAGAGCCCACACTTCCATCTCACCAAATCTTTGCCCACCAAATTGAGCTTTACCGCCAAGAGGTTGTTGGGTAACTAAACTATAAGAACCTGTAGATCTTGCATGCATTTTATCATCAACTAAGTGATTTAATTTAAGCATATACATGTAACCTACTGTAACCGGTCTTTCAAATTTATTACCTGTTCTACCATCATATAAATCAATTTGTCCTGAAGTTGGAAGTCCTGCCAAAGTTAATAACTCTTTGATTTCAGACTCTTTTGCACCATCAAATACAGGTGTAGCAAGAGGCATACCATCTCTTAAATTATTAGCAAGAGTCATAACTTCTTCATCAGTAAATGTAGAAAGATCAACTTTTTGAACTGTACCTTCACCTAAATCATAAGCTTTTTGAATATACTCACGTAATTTTTGAATAGATTTTTTCTCTTCAATCATTGCGTTAATTCTGTCACCAATTCCTTTAGCAGCAAAACCTAAGTGAGTTTCTAAAATCTGACCAATATTCATACGAGATGGCACACCTAATGGATTTAGAGCTATTTCTACAGGAACTCCATTTTCATCATATGGCATATCTTCAACTGGACATATTTTTGATATAACCCCTTTATTACCATGACGACCAGCCATTTTATCACCAGGCTGTATTCTTCTTTTGATGGCAACATAAACTTTAATAATTTTTAAAACACCAGGAGCTAAATCTTCACATTGAGTTATTTTCTTATGCTCTTTAGATAAACGTTCTGCAAATACTTTCTCTAGGGAAATATACTTGTCAATTAATCTAATTAACAATTCTTTTTCAACATCAACAGTAGATGCTTTTACTTGCCAAATTTTTGGATCATAAGCTAAATCATCTAAAGAAATATCATTTGATTTAAAGATGGCATTAATCTTATTAAATAAACTATTTTCTAGGAATAATCTCTCTTCATTTAAATCTTTTTTAGCTTTAGCAAATTGCTCTTCTTCTATAGCTAATGCTCTTGCATCTTTTTTAACACCATCACGAGTAATAATTTGAACATCTATTACAGAACCCGCAACACTATTTGGAACTCTTAGAGAAGAATCTTTAACATCAGTTGCTTTTTCTTCAAATAGTACTCTTAGTAAGTTTTCTTCAGGAGTAAGTCTTACATTTTCTTTGGGAGTAACACAACCTACTAATATATCCCCACCTTTAACTTCAGATCCAATTTGAATAATACCTGATTCATCAAGTTTATTTAAACTACTTTCGCTAAGATTTGGGATATCTGATGTAACTTCTTCAGGTCCTAATTTAGTATCTCTTATAACTCTTGAGAACTCTTGAATATGAATAGTTGTAAATCTATCACCTTGAACAACTCTTTCAGAAACTAGCATAGAATCTTCATAGTTATATCCATTCCAAGGCATGAATGCTACTCTTATATTTTGACCAAGAGCAAGTTCACCCAAGTCTGTAGATGGACCATCAGCTATTACATCACCTTTTTCTACTTTTTCATTTAGAGAAATGCATGGAATTTGATTAATACATGTATTTTGATTAGATCTTGCATATTTGATTAAGTTATAAATATCTATACCATCTTCATCGTCATGAACTTCTTCTGGATTTACAACTATAATAATTTTATAAGCATCAACATGCTTAATAATACCACCACGTTTTGCAACTAAAGAAACTCTTGAATCTATAGCAACTGATCTTTCTATACCTGTACCAACAAGAGGTTTTTGTGCTCTTAAGTTAGGAACCGCTTGACGTTGCATATTTGCACCCATAAGCGCTCTGTTAGCATCATCATGTTCTAAGAATGGAATTAAAGCAGCAGCAACAGATACTATTTGTTGATTAGAAACATCCATATAGTTAATATCTTCTGATTTATAAAGGCTTGACTCACCATGAGCTCCTCTACAAACCACAAATACATCTTTAAATCTGTTTTCTTCATCTAATGGAGTATTAGCCTGAGCGATAATTTGATTATCTTCATCAATAGCTGATAAGTACTCAATAATATCAGTTACTTTTCCATCAACAACTTTTCGATATGGAGTTTCTAAAAATCCATATTGATTAGTTCTTGCATAGATAGCAAGTGAATTTATAAGCCCGATATTTGGACCTTCAGGTGTTTCAATAGGGCATACTCTACCATAGTGAGTTACGTGAACATCACGAACCTCAAAGCCAGCTCTTTCACGAGTTAAACCACCTGGGCCTAAAGCTGAAATTCTACGTTTATGAGTTACTTCAGATAATGGATTATTTTGATCCATAAACTGAGATAACTGAGACGATCCAAAGAATTCTTTAATAGCTGCTGAGATAGGTTTTGCATTTATTAAATCTTGAGGCATTACACCTTCAAGATCACTCATAGATAGGCGATCACGTAAGTTTTTCTCAAGTCTTACAAGAGAAATTCTAAATTGATTTTCTAGCATTTCACCAACAGATCTAACTCTTCTATTTCCTAAGTGATCTATATCATCAACTTCACCTTGACCATCACGGATAGCTATAAGTTTTCTTATAACCCCTACAATATCTTCTTTATTTAATAATCTGCTTGTTGAGCTTTCTTCACTAGATACACCTATTGATCTATTAAATTTAATTCTACCAACAATAGATAAATCATATCTACCCGCTGTAAAGAATAAATTATTAAATAGAGCTTCAGCACTTTCTTTAGTTGGTGGCTCACCTGGACGCATCATTCTATAAATTTCAACTAAAGCACTTAATTCATCTCTTGATGGATCTATTTTTAAAGTATCTGAAATATATTTACCACGATATAAATCATTGGTAAACAAGATATCTATAGTGGAATATCCTGCTTCTTGAATTTTAGCTATAGAATCTATATCTAAAATATCATTTGCTGAATATAACTCTTCACCAGTTTCTTGATCATAGTAATTTTTAGCTAAAATCTTGTTTGAAATATATTCAAATGGAACTTCAATTTCTGTAATATTATCTTTTTCTAAAAGTTTAATTTGTCTAGCTGTAATTCTTTTACCGCTTTTAACATAAACTTTATCATTATGTATAATATCAAATAATGCTGTTTCACCTTTAAGTCTTGATGGAACTAAAGGCATAGTAAAGCAATCAGACTCTATTTTTAGAGATATAACTTCAAAGAATAAATTTAAAATCTCTTCTGTTGAATATCCTAGAGCTCTTAATAAAATAGTAACCGGAAGTTTACGTCTTCTGTCTATTCTTACAAATAGATTATCTTTTGAGTCAAATTCAAAATCTAACCAAGAACCATGGTATGGTATAACTCTTGCATTATACAATACTTTTCCTGAGTGAGTATTTTTTCTCTTATCACTATCAAAGAAAATACCAGGGCTACGGTGAAGTTGAGATATAACAACACGTTCTGCACCATTTATAATAAAGGTACCACTTTCTGTCATAAGAGGAAGCTCACCTATATAGATTTCATGCTCTCTTATTTCTTTAATACCATCGCTATCTTTATTAAAAATAACAAGTTGCATAGTTATTTTTAAAGGAGCTGCATAAGTTATACCTCTAATTTGGCATTCCCTAACATTAAAGATTGGCTCGCCTAAATTATAGTCTTTATATCTTAATTCAGCATTGTTATTAGCGCTTTTTATTGGAAAAACCGATCTAAAAACGCTATCCAAGCCTTCCGTACTACTTACATTTTTTGTAATAAATTTTTGAAATGATTCTACTTGAATCGCCAAAAGATAAGGTATATCTAAAATTTTAGGTTTTTTACCAAAAACTTTACGAATACGTTTTTTTTCAGTATAGGAATATGACAAAATTCGCTCCTCTAATTTACTGATTGATATAATGTATTATGTTTTGAAAATATGGAAAATATATTGAATTTTGTGGGTTTATCATACAATAAAACTACAAATTACGAATGACAAAAAGCTGATAGTGATACTATCAGCTTGTAAAAATAATTTATTTAAAAATTATTATTTTAATTCGATGCTAGCACCAGCTGCTTCTAATTGAGTTTTTAACTCTTCTGCTTCTTCTTTAGAAACATCTTCTTTTACTGTAGCAGGAGCTGATTCAACTAATTCTTTAGCTTCTTTAAGTCCTAGACCAGTAGCTCCACGTACTGCTTTAATAACAGCAACTTTGTTAGCACCAATTCCAGAAAGAACAACTGTAAATTCAGTTTTTTCTTCAGCAGCAGCACCAGCATCACCTGCAGCAACAGCAACAGCAGCAGCAGCAGAAACACCAAATTTTTCTTCCATTGCAGAAATTAATTCAACAATTTCCATTACTGATTTAGAAGCAATAGCTTCAAGAATTTGATCATTAGTTAAAGACATATTTTTTTCCTAATTTTTAATTTATAAAAGTTAATAAAGCAGCTATAATTAAGCAGCTTCTTCTAATTTATTACGTAAAGCAGCTAATGTACGAACAAGTTTTCCAGCCGCAGCTTCTTTCATTGTTCCCATTAAGCTTGCAATAGCTTCTTCATATGTTGGAAGTTTAGCTAATTTATCAATATTACTAGCTTCAATGAACTCACCTTCATAAACAGCACCTTTAATAGTGAAATGTTCATTAGTATCAGCGAATTTTTTGAAAATTCTAGCAGCAGCACCAGGATGTTCATTTGAAAATCCTAGTAAAGATGTTCCAACCATAAGGTCAGAAAGACACTCTAAACTAGTTCCTTCAATAGCACGTTTTGTAAGAGTATTTCTTACTAAACGAATTGAAACTCCTAATTCATTAGCTTCTTTACGTAAGCCTGTCATTTGAGAAACAGTAACACCTTGTGAGTCTACAACAACTGTAGATAAAGCATTTTGTGCAGCTTCTCTCACTTCAGCAACTATTTGCTCTTTAGCTTGGCGATTTAATGCCATTGTTAAGCTCCTGATTATAAGTTTAGCCTTCATTATATAAATGAAGACACTTGTAAAAGTATGCTAAAACACACTCTCTCTGCGTAGGATTATTAAGAAATAAAATTTCACCTACGGTCTTGGAAGTAATCAAATAACTTAATCACAACCAGAAGTTAACTACATAGAATATGAGTTAACTTTTAAAAATTAACCAATTATAAACTAGTTAAGTCTACTTCTAAACCAGCACCCATAGTAGTTGAGATGCTAACTTTTTTGATATAAATACCTTTAGCACTTGCAGGTTTAGCTTTAGTAATAGCATCAAGTAAAGCTTTAATATTTTCTTCTAATGCTTTAGCTTCAAAATTTACTTTACCAATAGTAGTATGGATTATGCCATTTTTGTCATTTCTATATCTAACCTGGCCAGATTTAGCATTTTTAACTGCTTCAGCAACATTAGGAGTTACAGTTCCAACTTTAGGGTTAGGCATTAAACCTCTAGGTCCTAAAATTTGTCCTAATTGACCAACAATTCTCATAGCATCTGGAGATGCTATAACAACATCAAAATCCATATTACCTTTTTTAACTTCTTCAGCTAGATCTTCAAAACCAACAATATCAGCACCAGCTGCTAAAGCCTCTTCAGCACTTTTACCTTGTGTGAAAACAGCAACTCTAACATCTTTACCAGTACCATTAGGAAGTACTGTAGCTCCTCTAACGTTTTGGTCAGATTTTTTAGCATCAATACCTAAATTAATAGCAACATCTACGCTTTCAACAAATTTAACTGTAGATAATTTTTGTAATAATTGAACACCATCAGCAAAAGAATAAGAAACTGTTGAATCAACACCTTCTCTGATTGCTTTCATACGTTTTGTTAATTTAGCCATTATTAATCCTCTACCACTAATCCCATTGAACGAGCTGTACCTGCAATTGAGTTTGCATTAGCTTCTGCATCAATACCTGTCATATCTTCACGTTTTTGTTCAGCAATTTCTAATAATTGAGCACGTGTTACTTTACCCACTTTAGTTTTGTTAGGTACGCCAGATCCAGATTTAATTCCAGCTGCTTTTTTAAGTAAAACAGAAGCTGGTGGAGTTTTTGTAATAAAAGTAAAAGATCTATCAGCATAAACTGTAATTACTACAGGAATTGGTAATCCTTTTTCTAATTTATCAGTTTTTGCATTAAACGCTTTACAGAATTCCATAATATTAACACCGTGTTGACCTAAAGCAGGACCAACTGGAGGTGATGGATTAGCAGCGCCAGCTGCAACTTGTAACTTTATATAAGCTTGAACTTTCTTAGCCATAAAATCCTCTAAATATGGGTTAAACGCCTATAAATAATAGGCTCCCCTGAAATAATACATTAATATATTATTTTATATTAATGTATAATGATACGCAAGTAATTAACTATTTTTCTCAATTTGAGAGAATAGCAATTCAACAGGAGTTGATCTACCAAAAATTGATACATTAACTTTCAGCTTGCTCTTTTCATAGTCAACAGCTTCAACGCTAGCATTGAAGTCTTTAAATGCACCTTCAATAACTCTAACTGATTCCCCAGCTTGAAACACTGTTTTTGGTACAGGATTATCTTGAGTTTTTTGTGAATGACTAATTATAGATAAAGCTTCTTCATCAGAAATTGGAGCTGGATCTTCAGCACTACCACCTATAAATCTCATAACATTTGGTATATTTTTAACAAAATGCCAATTATCACGATTCATTACCATTTGCACAAAAACATATCCAGGAAAGAATTTTCTTTCAGTTCTTTTTTGTTTTCCTGATAAATTTTCAATAACCTGCTCTCTTGGTACTAAAATATCACCAAAATATTCTTCCATGTTATATTGGCTTATATATTCATTTAAACTATCTAAAACACTTAACTCTGTACCAGAGTATACTTGAACAATATACCAACGTTTTGCATCTACAGCATTATTTTCCATTATTAAATTCCTATACTAGTAATATATGTTATAGCGCTTAAAAAAATAGTATCAAATAACCATAAAAATAATGATACAATAACTGTAATTGCAATAACTATAATTGTTGTTCTAATTGCATTTTGTCTTGTCGGCCATACAATACGTCTAAGTTCTACTCGAGAATCTCCAATAAATTTACGAACTTTTTTACCTTGCAAAGTAAAGCCAAAAATTACTATGCCTATCACAAGTAAAATTGCTGATATAACAGTTTTTTCTATAGTTTCAAATGTTGCGTAATTTTCAATTAAAGCAGCCGCTATAATAAACAAAATAGCCACTACCCACAAAAGCTTACTCACATATGAATTAGATGTTTTAGCAATCTTTGAGTTATTTTTTTCTTTAACTCTTTTTGAAGATTCCTTACTAGTTTTAGCCTTTTTTAAATCTTGTGATGACATACTGTTATATTCTCAATAATTAATAATAAAAATACTATTTATAAAACAAATAAAATTCTATTCTTATAAACATAATTTTATTTATTTTAGACTTTATAGAGTGTATAACTAAAAATAGCTATACACTCTCACTTGATCACAAAATAATTAACTTAATAATTAATTATTTAGAAATTGTAGCTACAACTCCAGCACCTACTGTACGTCCACCTTCACGTATAGCGAAACGTAAACCTTGTTCCATAGCAATCGGATGAATTAGAGATACTTTCATTTTAATGTTATCACCAGGCATTACCATTTCAACACCTTCAGGTAATTCGATAGTACCAGTAACATCAGTAGTTCTGAAATAGAATTGTGGTCTATATCCTTTAAAGAATGGAGTATGTCTACCACCTTCATCTTTAGAAAGAACATAAACTTCTGATTCAAAATCAGTATGAGGAGTAATACTACCTGGTTTAGCTAAAACTTGTCCACGTTCAACATCTTCACGTTTAGTACCACGTAATAAAGCACCAATATTTTCACCAGCACGACCTTCGTCTAGTAATTTACGGAACATTTCAACACCAGTAACAGTTGTTTTAGTAGTTGGACGGATACCTACAATTTCAACTTCATC
>JAWXTV010000008.1:0-14107 GCA_044433245.1 Psittacicella sp.
CTTCTTGGTGGGGTAATTTATTCTGTAGGCGGAGTTCATAAAGGTGTTGAGACTTTAGCTCATATAAATAAAGGTCTTGTAAGTCCATATGGCTATAAGGGTATTTTAACCTATGGGTTTATGGCATCATTTTGGATACTGGTATGTTTTGGTCTTGTTGGGATGCCACCAACTATTATTAGAGCTATGGCTTATAAGAATTCAAAATCTTTATACCATGCTATGTTATATGCTACTATTGCTATCATAGTTATTATGTTTGGGATTAATTTAGCAGGTGCTTTTGGTAGAATTTTAATACCAAATGTTGGAGTACCTGATGAAGTTATTCCAAAACTTATGTTAAAGGTACTTCCTCCATTATTAGCTGGAGTATTTTTAGCAGCGCCTATGGCTGCTATAATGTCTACCTTTACATCAGTTCTTATTCAAGCAAGCTCAGTTTTTGTAAAGGATATATATTTATCAGTGTATCCAAGTAAAGCTACTAATTCAAAATTGATATCTAGATTATCAACTATAGTTATTTTAAGCATTATAGGGATACTATTTCTTTTAACAATTCATCCTCCCAGAATGCTTGTATGGCTTAATATATTTGGTTTAGGCGGTCTTGAAGCTGTATTTTTTTGGGTAATAGTTCTTGGAATTTTTTGGAAAAAAGCAAATGCTAATGGTGCTATAGCTTCAATGATAGTTGGCTTTTTAGTTTATTTAATTTCTAATATATTTTCATATGGAACTTTTGATTATAAGGCTTTAGCTGAAGCTTTATTCTGTGCTGGAATTAGCTTTGTTATTTTTAATAATATAAAATTAAAACAAAAAAGGTAAATAAAAAATTATGGCTTGGAAACAATTAGTAATTACAAATATAAATAAAAATCTTGCTGATAATATTGAGGAATTTTTAGAGTTTGAAGCTTTATCAGTTACATATCAAGATGCTTATGATATTCCTATTTTTGAACCTTTACCAGGTGAGGTTCGCTTGTGGGATGATTTAGTTTTAACAGCTCTTTTTAATATGGACTATGATTTAGAAAATTTAAAAATTCAGATTTTAGATAATTTTGATATTGATGACTCAAAGCTTGAAGTGAGTATTTTAGAAGATAAGGTATGGGAAAAAGAATACTTAAAAGATTTTCATCCTATGCAATTTGGAAATAATCTGTGGATTTTTCCGGTTGATACAGAGTTAACTAAAGATGATCTAGATAAAAAAATAGTTTTCTTAGATCCTGGTATAGCTTTTGGAACAGGCTCCCATAATACAACATCTTTATGTTTAACTTATCTAGATTCGTTAGATTTAAAAGGTAAGTTAGTTCTTGATTTTGGGTGTGGATCTGGAATCTTAGGTCTTGCTGCAGCTAAACTTGGAGCTTCTAAAGTAGTGGGAATTGATATAGAACCTCAAGCAATAGATGCAACTCTTAGAAATGCTAAAACTAACTCAGTAGATAATAAGTTCGAAACTTATCTTTCTCCTGGAGAAAAAGAAATTAAGCTTTTAAAATCTAGCGCAGATTGTGTGGTTGCTAATATTCTTGCAAAACCATTAATAGAGCTTTCAGATTCCATTATCTCTTTAGTTAAGGAGGATGGAATTCTTGCTTTATCTGGGATATTAAAAGAGCAGTTAGATGAAGTTCAAAAGGTTTATGAAAAAAAGATATCTTTTATCGAGAGAAGAATTGATGAGGACTGGGGTCTTTTGGTTTTTAAAAAGTAGGTATAAATGTGTATAGCATATCCTGATTTAAACCCAGTTTTAGTGTCTTTGGGGGCTATAAAAATTCGCTGGTATGGAATAATGTATTTAATAAGTTATTTTATAGCTAGATTTATTGCTACAAGACGAGTAAAAGCTGAAGGTAGTGGCTGGACTTTAAAACAGCTAGATCAGTTCTTTTTTTATGGATTTTTAGGGGTATTTTTTGGTGGCAGAATAGGATATTGTTTATTTTATCAATTCCCTATATTTATTAATGACCCAGCTTATGTGTTTAGGGTTTGGAATGGAGGAATGTCTTTTCATGGAGGGCTGATAGGGGTTTGTATAGCTATGTTTTTCTTGGCTAGAAAGCAAAAAAGATCAATCTGGGTTTTAACAGATTTTGCAGCCCCTATTGTACCTATTGGTCTTTTCTTTGGTAGAATTGGAAATTTTATAAATGATAATCTATTTGGAAGAGTGACTAATGTTCCTTGGGCTATATGCTATCCAAATGGAGGGTACCTTCCAAGACAGCCATCTCAACTTTATGAAATGTTTTTTGAAGGTTTTATTCTTTTTATAATTTTAAATATCTATATTAGAAAAAATAGAATACTTGGGTCTACCTCGGCTTTATTTTTACTTTTTTATGGAGTTTTTAGATTTATTCTTGAATATTTTAGACAGCCAGATCCTCAACTTGGATTTTTATTTGGAATTGACTTAACTATGGGTCAACTTTTATCAGCTCCTATGATAGTTTTTGGTATTTATTTTTTAATAAAATCTTATAAAAAAGGAGAGATCATAAAGATCCCTCATAATTTTTATTAAGACTTAAGGTTTAAGCGCATTCATTATAATATACAGCAAGACCTCCGAGAGAGGTCTCTTTGTATTTAGCATTTATATCTTTTCCTGTAACTAGCATAGTTTTTATTATGTTATCTAAATGGATAACAGGAGAGCTTATTCTTTTTATGGATAGCCTTGAAGCATTTATTGCTTTTATAGCTCCCATAGCATTTCTTTCAATACAAGGTATAAGAACAAGTCCCCCTATAGGATCACAGGTCATTCCTAGAAAATGCTCCATAGCGATTTCAGCAGCACTCATAATCTGTTTTGTATTTCCATTCATAAGGGCAGTTAGGCCAGCTGCTGCCATAGATGAAGATACCCCAATTTCACCTTGACATCCAACTTCAGCTCCAGAGATAGATGAGTTTCTTTTAAAAATGGCGCCAATTGCACCTGAAACTAAAAAAATGTTTTAAGTTCTTTAATGGTTAGCTTTTTAATAAATTTATCATAATATTTTAAAACAGCTGGGATAACCCCAGCAGAACCATTAGTTGGTGAAGTAACTATTTTGCCAAGAGAAGCGTTTTCTTCTGATACAGCCATAGCAAAAGTATTTATCCAATCCATAAGAGTTAAGGGGTCTTTACTTAATGATATATTTTGAAGTTGAGTATACATTTCAGGAGCTCTTCTTACGACGCCTAGTTTTTTATTTAGGACTCCTGTTGTATGAAGCCCAGTTTCTATACTGCTGTTCATGACATTCCAAATAAGATTGATTTTTTCTTCAATATCTTTTTTAGAAAGAGAGCTTAATTCATTTTGGAAAACTAGTTCTTCAATAGATATATTATTTTCAACACTTTGTTTTTCAAGATCTGCTCCGGTTGAAAAATTATATAGAGGATTTTGAATACTTTCTTTTAGTGTATTTGAGCTCTCTTTTATTTCATCTTCATTAACTATAAAACCACCGCCTGTAGAGTAGTAGATTCCACTTTTTAAATTAATTTGATTTTTATCTAGTAAATCTATCTTCATAGAATTTTGATGATAATCTAAAGTCTTATTACTAAATATAATATCTGTATTTGGGTTAAATTTTATATACTTTTCTTTGTTTAAAAGAAGTTTAAACTTTTCATTGACCTCTTTAAATAAGGGTTTTATTTTATTGGGGACAACATTATATGGGGCATATCCAAGGAGTCCATATATACAGGCAAGATCTGTATAATGACCCTTTCCTGTTAGCGATAAAGAGCCGTATAAAGTAATTTTGATAGATTCAATTTTACTTATTAAAAAATTATTTTCATTTAAAAAAGTATAACAAGCAAGCATTGGTCCATTGGTATGTGAGCTTGATGGACCTAGACCTACTTTAAATATATCAAAAACAGATAACATAATTAATTCCTCTTTAGATTGATATAGGAGCTTTTATTCCAGGTTCTGGATTGTAATTAATTAATTCAAAATCTTCTAATTTATAGTCATAAATAGAATCAGGTTTTCTTTTGATTTTAAGAGTTGGAAGTTCTTTAGGAGTTCTTTGAAGTTGGGTATTTACTTGTTCTAAATGGTTATTATATATATGAGCATCACCTATGCTCATAATAACATCTCCTACCTCAAGACCTGCTTGTTGAGCTAATATATGAACCCAAAGAGCGGATTGGGCAAGATTAAAAGGATGGCCTAAAAATAAATCATTCGATCTTAAAGTAACCATAAGGCTTAGTTTATTATCATTTACATAGAATTGATAAAGAAGGTGACATGGAGGAAGTGCCATTTTTCCTAGTTTTACATTTTCTTGAGGTGAGATACTTTCATCTGGAAGATATTCTACATTCCATCCATGGAATAAAATTCTTCTAGAGTTTGGGTTATGTTTAATTAGATCTAATATATTATCAATTTGATTTATAGTTTTTCCATTCTTAGTTTCCCAAGCTGTCCATTGTTTACCATAGATAGGTCCTAAATCTCCATCTTCAGTTGCCCATTCATTCCAAATGGTGGTATCTAAAGTATTGATATTAGTTCCGCCTTGTAAAAACCATAAAAGCTCGTTTATTATTGCTTTAAAATTTACTTTTTTGGTGGTAAGAAGTGGAAAGCCATTTTGTAAGTTTATTCTATAGCTGTGGCCAAAATAAGATATAGTTCCAGTTCCTGTTCTATCACCTTTTTGATTGCCATTTTTTAATATAAATTTTAAGGTGTCTAAGTATTGTTTCATTGTAAAAAGCCTTGTGATTTTTAGTTAATTTTAAAATTTTGATGCTATAAATATAACATTTATTTTATATAAAAGTTTCTATTTATATAAAACCTTTTTTGGATTTCATATATTAGACAAAAAATATAATTATTAGTATAATTGTTTACTAATTAACAAAGTTTATTAATTAAGTTTATATATAATAATAGAGGATAAAAATGACCTATTCTATAGAAGTTACTGAAGGTTTAGAGCGTCAAGTTGCTTTAACTATTCCATCAGATAAAATAGCAGCTAATGTAAATAAAGAAATAAGTCGTGTAGCTAGAACAGCTAAAATAGATGGTTTCCGTAAAGGTAAAGCTCCTTTACAAATGATAGGCCAACGCTTTGGTGCTTCTATACTTCAAGACACTATCTCACATTTAATGGAGCATACTTTCTGGGATGCAATTCAAGAAACTAAAACAAATATAGCAGGACAGCCTACTATAACTCCAGAAGAGTATAAAGATGGAGAAGATTTTAAATTTAAAGCAACTTTTGAAGTTTTTCCAGAACTTAAAGTTGAAGGTTTAGATCAAATTTCTTTAGAAATCCCTAAAGTTGAAATTAAAGAAAACGATATTACTAAGATGCTTGAAGTTTTAAGAAAACAACAAGGTACTTGGAAAGATCTTGAAGAGGGTGCGGTAATTAAATTAGATGACAGATTAACTCTTGACTTTAAAGGAACTATTGACGGCTCTTCTTTTAAAGGTGGTGAAGCAACTGATTTTGTATTAGTAACTAACCAAAATAGAATGATTGAAGGTTTTGAAGCTGGAATTATTGGTCATAAATTAGGGGAAGAAGCTTTTGATGTAGAAGCTACTTTCCCAGCTGAATACCAAGATAAAGATCTTCAAGGTAAAAAAGCTGTATTTAATATTTTAGTTAAAAGAGTTGAAGAGTTAACTCTTCCAGAATTAAATGATGAGTTTATTAAAACTATTAGCAAAACATCAACTAATGCTGAGGAATTAAAACAAGAAATTTCTAAAAATTTAAATCTTGAATTAGTTAATATGATTTCTGCTTTTGAGAAAAATCAAGCAATTAAAGCGGTATCAGAATTATTTACTGATATGTTGGTTCCTAAAGCAGCTGTTGATGCTGAAATTACTACTTTAATGAATCAAAGTATGCAACAATTTGGTGTTAAAAATTTACCAAAAGACTTCAAACTTCCTCGTGAAATTTTTGAAGAAGAAGCATCAAAAAGAGTTAAAGTTGGTTTAATTCTTGCAACAATTATTGAAACAAATAAATTAGAAGCTTCAGACGATGAAGTTAAATCTAAAGTTGAATCTTTATCATTAGCTTATGAGAATCCAGCTGAATTTGTTCAATATTATAATGCTGATCCTAAATTGTTAAATCAAGTTAGAGAATTATTAGTTGAAGAAAAATCAATTGATTTCATTAAATCTCAAGCTAAAACATCTGAAAAAGAGTTTGCTTTTGATGAGTTAGCAGCAGCAATTCAAGGCTAATTTTATAGCTTTAAATAGGTAAGGGTAAAAAAAACTACTCTTACCTTTCCCCTTTCTTCTTAGATACTGCAATATCTAGATTATAGATATTTTCTTATCCTATTTATTTAATTCTGATTTAATATTTTTATTTTTAAGATTTAATAGTAATCTAGTAGTAGAATAATAAAATTTTTATAAAAGATAACTCAAAATAATTACTAATAATGAACAATATAAAAAAAGGAGTATATATGAGTTTAGTACCTATGGTAGTAGAACAAACTGGAAGAGGTGAGCGCTCTTATGACATTTACTCTCGCTTACTTAAAGAAAGAATTATCTTTTTAACAGGTGAAGTTGAAGATCATATGGCTAATTTAATAGTTGCTCAACTATTATTTTTAGAAGCTGAAGATCCTACAAAAGATATTTATTTGTATATAAATTCTCCAGGTGGTTCAGTTACTGCTGGAATGGCTATTTATGATACTATGCAATTTATAAAACCTGATGTTAGAACTCTTTGTACAGGTCAAGCATGCTCTATGGGAGCATTTTTATTGGCAGCAGGAGCTAAAAATAAAAGATCAGCCCTTCCAAATGCTAGAGTTATGATTCATCAACCTTTAGGTGGGGCTCGTGGTCAAGCTACAGATATTGAAATCCAAGCAAAAGAAATTTTATATATTAAAAAACGTTTAAATGAAATGTTAGCAAATCATACAGGGCAAAGTATAGAAACTGTAGAGAAAGATACAGATAGAGATAATTTTATGTCCGCTCAAAGAGCTTTAGAGTATGGATTAATTGATGAAGTAATTGAGAAAAGGGTGTAAAGATGGCTAGAGAAAAAAAATGTTCTTTTTGTCTAAAAAAAGAATCAGAAGTTGAAAAATTAATAGCTGGTGAAGATGGGTATATTTGTAATGAATGTATTGAAGCTTGCTCAGATCTTTTAAAAGATGGTCAAGACAACTCTCAAAAAAATGAAGTTTTTAACGAAAAAGATCTTTTAACTCCCAAGCAAATTAAAGCTCGTCTAGATGAATATGTAATTGGCCAGGACCATGCTAAAAAAGTTTTATCAGTTGGTGTACATAATCACTACAAGAGATTACTAAGAGGTGATGATGATAATAGTGTTGAGCTTGGGAAAAGTAATATTCTTTTAATAGGGCCTACTGGCTCTGGAAAAACTCTTCTTGCACAAACTCTTGCTAGATCTTTAAATGTTCCTTTTGCTATAGCTGATGCTACAACTCTTACAGAAGCAGGTTATATTGGCGAAGATGTTGAAAATGTTATTAAAAAACTTTTACAAAACTGTGATTTTGATGTTGAAAAAGCTCAAACAGGTATTATATATATAGATGAGATAGATAAAATAGCTAGAACTTCAGAGGGTAGGTCAGGACAAAGAGATGCTGCTGGAGAGGGTGTTCAACAAGCGCTTCTTAAAATTATTGAAGGAACTATAGCTTCGGTAAATCCAAAAGGTGGAAGAAAAGTTTCTAAAACATCAACTATAGATGTTGATACTTCAAAAATCTTATTTATTTGTGGTGGTGCTTTTGCTGATATTGATAAGATTGTAAAGAGAAAATCTAAAAAAGTAAAAACTATTGGTTTTGGCGCTAATTTTGATGAGAAAAAAGAAGAAACTTATGATGAAGCACTTCAGTTTATAGAGCCATCTGATATAGTTAAATTTGGTTTAATTCCTGAGTTTATTGGAAGACTTCCAATAATTAGCGTTTTATCTGAGTTAGATGAAGAAGCTTTGGTAAGCATTTTAAAAGAGCCTAAAAATGCATTAACTAAACAGTATGCATCATTATTTTCTCTTGAAGATGTTGAGCTTATTTTTGAAGAAAAAGCTTTAGATGCTATAGCTAAAGAAGCTTTAAAGAAAAAAACTGGAGCAAGAGGACTTAGATCTATTTTAGAAGGTATTTTATTAGATACTATGTATGATTTACCTGATATGAAAGATGTAGCTAAAGTTGTTATTACAGAAGAGACTATTAAAAATAAAAAGCCAAATTTCATTTATAAATAAATTAAATATTAGCTATATATCTAAAGTATTAAATGGAGCAAAATAAAGTGAAAAAAACCATAGTACCTATAATACCTTTAAAGAGCGTGGTATTTTTTCCTAACGTAATTACACCTATATACGTGGGAAGAGAAATTTCTATAGAGGCTCTTAAGTACGCTCAAATTAATGATACACAACTCATTTTAGCAACTCAAAAAGATGCTGAAGTTGAGGTTCCAACTAAATCCAGCCTTTATAAGACTGCGGTATTAGCTGAGATTTTAGAAGTAAATCCCCTTCCTGAAGGTCAATTTCAACTTCTTGTTAGTGTTTCTGATCGTGTAAAGCTTACAACTTCTAATAGAGTTAACTCTAAATTTTTAAGTAGTAATTTTGAGGTTATAGAAAAAGCTGAAAAGCTATCTGAGAAAGATGAAAAAGCTTCTTTAAATTTGCTTGTATCCAAATTAAAAGAGTTTATTAGTGCTTTTCCTGATAGATCTTTTCCAGAAGATCTTATAGAGAAGATCCAAAATTTTGTTAAAGAAGATGGTTTAGAAGCTAGTATTGATGAAGCGGCCAGTGATACTTTACTTGACATAGAAGAAAGAATAATTATTTTAAAAGAGGTTTCTTTAAAAACAAGACTTATAAAACTTCTAACTTTTCTTCAAGATCGGTTAGATATTGCATATGCAGAAAAAAGAATAGCGGCTACAGTTAAAAAACAAATGGAAAAAGCTCAAAAAGATTATTATTTAAATGAGCAAATGAAGGCTATTCAAAAAGAAATTAAAGGTTCAAACTCTGAAATTCAAATTGATGAAGAGGATGAGCAGGCAGAGCTTCTAAAGAAAATCGAATCTTTAAAAGCACCAAAAGAAGTTCTTAAAAAGGTTCGCTCTGAGTTTAATAAAATGAATCTTATGCCTCCTATGTCATCTGAGAGCTCGGTTTTAAGAAGTTATATTGATTGGGTTTTGCAAGTTCCTTGGGCTAAAAAAACTAAATTAAATGTTAATTTATCAAAAGCTGAAGAATCTTTAAATAAAGATCATTATGGTCTTGAAAAGGTTAAAGAAAGAATTATTGAATATTTAGCGGTTCAATCTAAAAACCCAAAAGGAAAAGGTCCTATTCTTTGTTTAGTTGGCCCTCCTGGCGTTGGTAAAACTTCTCTTGCTTATTCTATAGCTACTGCAACTGGTAGAAAATATATAAGAATGGCTTTAGGTGGAGTTCATGATGAAGCTGAAATAAGAGGTCATAGAAAAACATATATTGGAGCTATGCCTGGTAAAATTATACAAAATATGGCTAAAGCAGGGGTTAATAACCCTTTATTTTTATTGGATGAAATTGATAAAGTATCTTCAGATTCAAAAGGTGACCCAGCTTCTGCTTTATTAGAGGTTTTAGATCCAGAACAAAATAAAGCCTTTGGGGATAACTATTTAGAGCTTGATTATGATCTTTCTGATACTTTATTTATAGCAACAGCTAACTCTTTTGATATTCCAAGACCTCTTTTAGATAGAATGGAAATTATTCGTTTATCTGGATATACAGAAGCTGAAAAATTTAATATAGCAAGAAACTATCTTGTTGCTAAAGCTATTAAAAATAATGCCTTGACTAATGAAGAAATTGAAATTACAGATGAAGCTATCTGGGATATTATAAGATATTATACAAGAGAAGCAGGTGTTAGATCTCTTGAGAAGTATATTGCAAAAATTTGCAGGAAAGTAACTAGAAAGATTATGCAAAAAGAGATAGATTCTAAAGAGGTTATAGATTCTTCTAAAACTGAAATTTATCTTGGACCTAAAGTGTTTGATTATGGTAAGACAGGCTCTCAAGATCAGGTAGGTGAAGTTAATGGGCTTGCTTGGACTGAAGTTGGTGGTGAACTTTTAAAAATTGAATGTGTTGCTGTAAAAGGGAAAGGTCTTTTAAGTTTTACAGGTTCTTTAGGTGATGTTATGAAAGAGTCTATAAAAAATGCAATGATGGTTGTAAGGTCTAGAGTGGAAGATCTAAATCTTACATCTGATTTCTATGAAAAATTAGACATTCATGTTCACGCTCCAGAAGGTGCAACCCCAAAAGATGGGCCTAGCGCTGGTATTGGAATGTGTACAGCTATAGTTTCTGCAATCACAAATAATCCAATTAAATCAACTGTTGCTATGACAGGTGAGATGACTCTTACTGGCAAAGTATTAGCAATTGGTGGGTTAAAAGAGAAACTTTTAGCAGCTCATAGAGGAGGGATTAAAACTGCTATTATTCCTCATGAAAATGTAAAAGATTTGCATGAAATTCCAAAAGATATTTTAGATTTATTGGAAATTAAGCCGGTTAAGACTATAGATGAAGTTTTGCCTATTGCTCTAGTAAATCCTATAAAATAAGATATATATAATTAAAAAGCACTCTATTAAAGAGTGCTTTTTATATAGTAAAAACAAAGTTTAATTAATTATTCCATAAGATCTTAATAAAGCTTTAGGATCAGGCTTTCTCCCCATAAAGTTTGTAAATAATTCCATAGGACTATAAACACCACCTTGGCTTATTATGGAGTTTAAGAAGTGAAGACCAGTTTCTTGGTTTAAAATTCCTTCATTTTCAAATTTAGAAAAAGCATCAGCAGATAATACTTCAGCCCATAGGTAGCTATAGTAGCCAGCTGAGTAACCACCACCAAATATATGGCTAAATGAATGTGGAAATCTTGTCCAATCTAAAATTTTAAATGGAGATATTTCTTTTTTAATAGAGTTTAGTACTTCAAGAATAGATTTCATATTTAACTCCTCTTTGGAGTTATAAATTTTTATATCAAACATACCAAACTCAACTTGACGAACTAAAAATAGAGCTGAATGGAAGTTTTTAGCTTTCATCATTTTTTCTATTCTAAACTTATCTAGAGGTTTATTAGTTTTATAGTGTCTTGAAATTAATTTAAGTGACTCTTCATTCCAACACCAGTTTTCCATAAATTGACTAGGCAGTTCTACAGCATCCCAAGCAACACCATTAATTCCACTAACATCACTTACATCGACTTGAGTAAGAAGATGATGAAGGGTGTGTCCAAATTCATGGAAGATAGTTGTAACATCTGAATGACTAAATAAAGCTGGTTCATCTTTGTTTACAGGGGCATTAAAGTTGCAATTAAGATAAGCAACAGGATTGTGTAGTACTCCTTCTTCATCTACATATCTACTAACAGCATCATTCATCCAAGCCCCACCTCTTTTATGCTCTCTTGCATAAAGATCAATATAGAAAGCTCCTTGAAGAGATCCATCTTTATTGTAGATATCATATAATTTAACATCTTTGTGGTATACATCAGCATTTAAATGCTCTTTAATTACTATTCCATATAAATGATTTACAATTTCAAACATACCTTTTAAAACAGTATCTTCTGGGAAAAATTCTCTTATTTCTTCATCATTTATACTGTATAGATCTTCCTTCATTTTTTCACTATAGAAACCAATATCCCATGGTTTTAGGTCTTTTTTAGAGAATTTATCTAAAGCATATTTTTGAAGTTCAGCTACTTCTTGTTTTGCTATAGGGGCAGCCTCTTTTGTAATTTCATTTAAGAAGTCCTCTATTTGTTTTGGTGTCTCAGCCATTTTTGTGTCTAAAGATAAATTAGCGTAAGTTTCAAAACCTAATAAGTTTGCAAGTTCTTTTTTTAGTTTTAGAATTTCTTCAATAATTTGAGTATTATCAAACTCACCCTTTAGAGGACCTTGATCTGATGCTCTTGTATTGTAAGCTATATAAATCTCCTCTCTTAAAGATTCATTTTCGCAATAGGTTAAAATAGGTCCAAGAATAGGGTAATCTAAAGTTACTCTATACCCTTCAATTTCTTTAGATTTAGCATTTTGCTTCATAGCTTCTAAAACATTTTTAGGAAGACCTTTTAGATTTTCAACATCAGTGATAATTTTCTCCCATTTCATAGTAGAGTCCATTACGTTATTGCTAAATTTATGACTTAATTCTGATAGTCTTAGGCTAATTTTTGCGTATTGTTTTTGTTTTTCTTCTTCAAGATTAACACCTGAATGTTTAAATCCTCTGAGTGTATTTTCTATAGCTTTTTTTCTAGCAGGGCTATAAGATTTAAATTCCTCAGAGTTAGCAATTGATTGGTAGGCATTAAAAAGATCTTTATTTTGTCCAAACCAAGTTGAGTATTCAGAAGATAAAGGAAGAATTTCTTCGATAGCCTTTCTTAACTCTTCAGTATTTTTAACTGCATCTAAATGAGATATTGGAGAGAAATATTCTGAAAATGCAGAGGATTTTTCATCAATTGGAGCTACAAAATTTGACCATGTAAAAGTTTTATTTTGTAAAAGTTTTAGAACTTGCTCTTTAGATTCTTCTAAGTGTTTTTTAACAGTTAAAACTATTTTATCAGTCTCTACTGCACTAAAGTTTGGATAATTAATAACTGATTTTTGCATAATATATTTAAATTATTTTAATAATGGTATTATTTTGAGTATAACAACTTTTTTTAGGAAAATACAAATATAATGTTAAGTTACAAACATGGTTATCATGCTGGAAATTATGCTGATATTTTAAAGCATTTGTCTTTAAATTTATTAATAGATCTATATCAAAAAAAGGATAAGGGATTTTTATATTTGGATACTCACGCAGGAAGTGGGGTATATAATTTAAAATCTGAAATAGCTAGTAAAACAGCTGAGTATAAGCTAGGAATTGAGTTGTTATATAATAATCAATTTATTTTAGATAATATTAATTCATATTTAGAAATTATTAATTCTTTTAATAAGAGGGGTAGTTTAGTTTTTTATCCAGGTTCTCCTTTTATAGCAGCTTCGAAATTAAGAACGCAGGATAGAATGGTTCTATCAGAGCTTCATCCAAATGAAAATATCTTACTAAACTCTAATTTCAAAAATAAAAAAGATGTAAAAGTGCAAATTTTAAAGCAAAATGGTTTAGATACTTTAAAGTCTCATCTTCCACCGCTTGAAAGAAGGGGGATTATTTTGATAGATCCATCATATGAAGTAAAAAATGATTATAATGAGGTTTTTGAAAAAGTTCAGTTAGGTTATAAGAAGTTTTCTACAGGCTGTTTTGCTATTTGGTATCCTATTTTAAATTCTAATTTATATAAAAAAATGATTAAAAATTTAGAGTCTATAACTGATGAATTTTTAAATATAGAGTTTTATTATGATAAGAAAGTAAGTTCTAAGATGTATGGAAATGGAATGTTTATAATTAATCCTCCATATAAATTTAAAGAAACTCTAACACAAGATATATTAGAGCTTCAAAAGGTATATAAGAATTCTTCTTTTAAAATTCTTTAATTTATATTTTCTAGATTTTTATTAGCTGTTTCATATCTAAATAGATAGGTAACTATAGCTCCAAAAATAGAAACTCCACAAAGAAGGAATAATAATCCAGATACTCCTAATTTTAATATTAAAATTGGGAATAAAAATGTTCCAAGTAGGGCACCAATTTTTCCGCAAGTTGCAGCAAGTCCAGCTCCTCTTGCCCTTAGTTTAGTTGGAAATACTTCTGATGCTATAATATATGTTTGAGAGTTAGGTCCAAAATTATTCATAAAGTTAAATATTATAAAACCTAAGAATATTAAAAATATATGAAATTCATTTCCAGCAAAAGTTGATAAAGATGTAATTAAAAGACCTACTCCTGATCCAATAAAGCCAACTATTTGGAGTTTCATA
>JAWXTV010000009.1:0-14060 GCA_044433245.1 Psittacicella sp.
TGAAAAAATTACTTTAGATGCTGATGGTCTTTTAGCTATTTGTATTCAGCATGAAATAGATCATTTAAATGGGGTTATGTTTATAGATTATTTTTCAGGTCTTAAAAAACAGTTAATTAAGAAAAAAATGCTTAAATATAAAAGAATGTTAGATCTTTCTAAAAAATAATTTCTACCTATTATATAAAAGAATCTAAATTTAACTTTAGGTTCTTTTTATTTTCTATCCTTATTAATTTTTAACTCCCTAATCCTAAATAAATAAAAAATAATATGAATAAATTAAAAATAGCTTTTGCAGGAACTCCTGAGTTTGCAGCAATACATTTAAAATCTCTTCTAGAGATTAAAGATTTTGAAATAACTTGTGTATATACAAAAGAAGATACAAAATCAGGAAGAGGTAATAAACTAAATCAAAGTAATGTTAAACTTTTAGCTCTTAAAAATAATTTAAAAGTATTTCAACCGAAGAATTTTAAAACTGATGCTGATTTTTTAGAGCTTAAAAATCAAGATTTTGATGTAATGGTTGTGGTTGCTTATGGTATTATTCTTCCAAAAAGAGTTTTAGATCTTCCAAGGTATGGTTGTATTAATGTTCACGGGTCATTACTTCCAAAGCTTAGAGGAGCGGCTCCTATTCAAAGATCTCTTTTAAATGGTGATTTAAAAACGGGGGTTACTATAATGCATATGGATGAAGGTCTTGATACAGGAAATATGATATATAAAGTAGAGTGTGATATTACTTCTTTAGATACTTCAGGGTCTTTATATACTAAGCTTTCAGAAATATCTCCTAAGGCTTTAATTAAAGTGTTAATGGATATGAAAAATGGTTTAGAAGTTGTTTCAGAAAAACAAGATAATGCAGAATCAACTTATGCCCCAAAACTTTCAAAAGAAGAGGCAAGACTTGATTTTGCAAAATCTGCAAGAGTTTTAGACCTTGAAGTAAGAGGTTTTAATCCTTGGCCTATAAGTTATTTTGAAATTAGTAGTGATGTAGTGGTAAAAGTATATAAAGCATCTCCTATAGAAGATAAAGTTTTTTTAAAGGCTTCTTTAGGAGAAATTGTAAATTTTTCAAAACTTGGGCTTGATATAAAAACTCAAGATGGTGTTTTCAGAATAGAATCTGTAAAATTTCCTGGTAAAAAAGCTTTAAATGCTCAAGATTTTTATAACTCTAAAAAAGATCTTTTTAGGGTTGGTCTTAATATTAAAGATTTATAGTAATTTACATTGAATTAACTTTTGGAAGAAGTATGCAACCTTTAAATATAAAAAATATAAAATCTTTAAGATCTAAAATAGCTTATATTCTTTTTGAGGTTTTTGAAAATAAAAAATCTTTAAATATTATAAAGTCTCAAGATATAGATTTTAAAGATAGGGCCTATATTCAAGAAGTATGTTTTGGGGTTTGTAGATATTTGAGTTTTCTTGAAAATAAACTTAATTCTTTGTTAGATAAAAAAATAAAAACTAAAAATATTGTTATAAAATATATTTTATTAGCCTCTCTTTATGAGATAATTTTTTTAAATACTAAAGATTATGCAATTCTTTCAGAAACTATAAACTCACTGAAAGAACTTAAGTTAGATCCTTTTTTAGGGTTTGTAAATGCTATTCTTAGGAAAGTTCAAAGTTTAAATATTAATCCTATTTCTTTGAATGATATTTCAGACCTTAAGAGAAATGCTTATTTGCATCCTATATGGCTTATAAAAGAGTTAAAAGCTAACTATAAAGATAACTGGGAGTCTATTTTAGTTGAAAACAATAAAATACCTCCTTTATGGCTTAGAGTTCAAAAAGATTATTTAAGTGAGTTTTTAAATAAGCTTGATACCCAAGGTATAGATTATTTAAAAACTGAAAGTAGTGTTAAGCTTTTAAATCCCCCAAAAGATTTATTAGGAGTTTTAGGAAATAAAGCTTCAGTTCAAGATTTAAATGCTCAAAGAGCTGCTAGAATTTTAGATGTTGAGAATCAGGCTTTAGATATATTAGATGCATGCTCTGCTCCCGGCTCTAAAACTACTCATATTTTAGAACTTTCAAAATATTCAAAATTAGTTTCAGCTGATTTAAGTTCAAAAAGACTTCTAAAAGTATATGAGAATTTAGAAAGGCTTGAATTTTCTGATTTAAATATAGAAGTTTTAGAGGCTGATTTGACTCAAGATTTTAATGGAGCTTATGATCGAATTTTATTAGATGCTCCTTGTTCAGCTCTCGGAGTAATAAGAAGACATCCTGATATTAAATGGCTTCAAACTCAAAAGGGTGTTGAAAATATTGTTAGAGTTCAAAAAGATATTTTAAATAATCTTTGGAAAAATCTAAAAAAAGGAGGTTTTCTTCTTTATGCAACTTGTTCAGTCTTAAAAGTTGAAAATGAAAGTCAAATTGACGCTTTCTTAAAAGAAAATTTAGATGCTAAATTATGTGATATCGATGATGCTTTAATTAAAAGCTTTCTTAAAGATAAAGATGGAAATATTTTATTAGATAATAGTAAGTTTTATCTAAAATTAAGAAACGGAGTACAGTTTTTCCCATCTCAATATTTTGGTGATGGATTTTATTATTCAAAACTTCAAAAAATTTAAATAGTCAAAGGATACTTAAATATCATTTAAGCATCCTTTTAAAAAGACTGTAAAAACTTAATATAATATTTTTTAGTTTTTTAATAAAATTTTATTTAGAAAAAATTAAAAATTCATTGGAGCAATTATGTATCTTGATTGTCTACTATGTTCAATATCTTTATTAGCTGCAATAGTAATAGATCTTGCAGTATCTTCAAATAGGAAGTAGATATTTTCAGATCCTTTAAAGCTTTGTAAAGTTTCAGATACATATTTTAAGTTAATGGTAAATTGAGTATTTGTAAACCCATTTTTTGTAACTATTTCTTCACGAGCATTTTCATGAGCTTCATTTTCAGCTGTTATAATTAGACTTGAGTCTTTAAAAATTAATTGTCCTTTAGCAATTTTTGAGTTAGTTAAAATAATAGCTCGACTTATAGCCTCTCTTAAATCATTTAAATTTACCTCAATTTTATTGTTATAAATTTTTGGAATAATACTAGTTGATAAGATATCTGGGAACTTTTCATTTACAAGTTTTGCTGTAAATACCATTTCTTCTGAGTAAAAACTTATATTGTAGGTATTAAAAGAAATTCTTATATCTTCATCTAAGTTTAGAAGTTGTCTTAGTTTATCAGCGTTTTTGCCTGGTATTAGAAGTTCGATATTTTCAATAGGACTATTAATATCGGCTTGAGAAACAGATATTCTATGAGAATCTGTTGTAGTTGCTTGAATTGTACTATCGTTTATTGAGAAATGTATTGAACTTAAAACCCCTCTTGCATCTTTTTTGGATAAACTAATTTTAGTGTCAATTATTAATTTATCTAAAGTTTTAGCATTTATTCTAAACTCATGAGTCGGATTCCATTCAGGGAATTTGTCATAAAGAACTGGGCTTAGAGCTGTTAGGTTAAATTTAGAAGACATGCAGCTTATAATACATTTTGCTCCGTCTTGAGCAATATTTAATTTTGCTTCTGGATCTTTGAATGTTTTACAAATCTTAAGCATTTTATCACCATGAAGTAAGAAAGATTGCTCTCCTGATGTTTCTAGAGTTGGTATTGTAGCTTGAAGCTGAATTCCAAGTAAGCTAAAAGCTGTAAGACAAAGGTAGTTATTTTTAACTTCAAGAAGTATATAAGATGATGTTTCTATATCTTTATTTGGACTTAGGACTGATTGTAAGTTCCCCATAACTTTAGATATATGTTTTAGTTGTAAAGTAATACTATTTTTCATTCTAATACTTCCTATTATTGTAGTTTTTTAAATATGTAGTTTTTCTATCTAGATCTAGGCTAAAGTATTTTTAATTTAGCAAAGTAGATCGAAGTGATTTGTAAGCTTCTTGGATATCAAAGTTTGTAATAAGTTCTCTTTTTATTGTTTTTATAGCATGTAGAACTGTTGTATGATCTCTATTGCCAAATTGATATCCAATGTCAGCAAGACTTTTTCCAGTAAGTTCTTTTGATAAATAAAAGGCAAGATGTCTTGGTTTTGTAATTTTTTTAAGTCTGCTTTTAGATTCCAGGTCTTTTATTGATAATCTATAATATTTAGAGACGGCTTCTTTTATTAAAGTAATGCTTACTATGTTAGCATTAGAAGTTACAAGGATGTCTTTTAGAATTGTTTTTACAAAATCAATTGATATATCACCAAAGTGCTCCAAAGCTCTAACTCCCGCTTTAAGAGTTTTTAAGGCGCCCTCTAATTCTCTAACATTTAGCTTAATTCTGATGTTACGAGCTAAAAATTCTATAACCTCTTGAGATAAATGAAGGTTTACCTCTTTTGATTTAGTAGTTAAAATAGCTACTTTAGTATCGATATCAGGGGATTCAACAAATAGATTGGGGCCTGAGCTAAATCTTGATTTTAATCTATCTTCTAGATTAGGAATATCAGGTATATCCTTGTCACTTGCTAGAATAATTTGACTATTGTTTTCTATAAGAGTGTTAAAAGTATTAAAAAATTCTTCTTGAGAAGCTGACTTATTTCCAAAAAATTGGACATCATCCAAAAGTAGAGCGTCAAGATTTCTATATTTTCTCTTAAAGCTATTTGTTCTTTTACCTTTAAGAGCAGCTATTAATTCATTTACAAAGGTTTCAGATGAAGAATATAAAACTCTAGATTTTTTATTTTCTTGCATCATTTGATTGCCTATAGCATGAAGAAGGTGTGTTTTACCAACTCCAGTAGAGCCATGAATAAATAAAGGATTATATTCAGGATTTCCAGGATTGGAGGCTACAGTTTTTCCCATAGCAAAAGCTAATTTATTAGATTTTCCTTCAATAAAATTTGAAAATAAATGATTAGGATTTAAGTTGCTATTCCAAGTGGGTTTTAAAGAGTTGCTATTTTCATCTTCTTCTGTAACTGGTTTTTTCCCAACATGAAGAATTACCTTAACTTCACTGTGATGAAGCTCTTTTAAAATATTTTTAATTGTTGGAATATAAGCTGTTTCAAATTGATTAACAACATAAGCATTAGGAAGGTAAATATCAATACTTTTATTATCTGCAGAAACTGATAATGATTTAAAATAAAGAGAATACTCTTCTGGACCAATGTATGCTGGTATTTTTTCTAGACATTGCTCCCAGATGGACATCATTTTATATACTCCTAAAATTTTTGGCATAAGTTACAATATGAATAACTCAGCTCTAATAAAATTAATTTAAAAGTTTTCTTATTTAAATAGGTTTTATTTAAAGTTTGGTGTTAATAAAAAGATTTTATTAGAGTTGAGTTATTAATAATTTGAAAGCTGCTGATTAATTTGGATTAATTTATTTGTAGATAAATTAATCTTTTCTATGAATGAAATTATAAATATATAAACACTAATAATCAATTGATATTCTAGGTTTTAACTTATTTTTGCGCTTTTTTGCATTCTTAAAGGGCTAAAATTAAGTTTTTTAATTTTTCTAAGGAATTGTTATAATATTTTAACAGATAAAATCAAATATAAACTATTAAAAGCCGCAATGACTTCATATGAAAAAATAATAGATACTATAGCTTTAGAATTAAAAGTTGATTCAGATCAGATTCAAGCAGCTTATGATCTATATAAAGAAGGTAATACAATTCCTTTTATAGCTAGATATAGAAAAGAAGCTACTAAAAATTTAGATGATGCACAACTTAGATATTTTGAAGAAAGACTTAATTATTTAAATGACTTTTACGAGAGGCAAAATTTTATTTTAAAAACTATTAAAGATCTTGGAAAGCTAACATCTATAATAGAAAGCAAATTAAATCAAGCTCAAACTAAGGTGGAGCTTGAAGATATATATCTTCCATTTAAGCCAAGAAGAAAAACCAAAGGTTCTAAAGCTGTAGAAAATGGTCTTGAGCCTCTTGCTGAGAGGTTATGGTTATCTAAAGAGGAAGAAATTGATGTCTCTAATTATTTAAATAAAGAAGTTACCTCAGATGAAGAGATTTTTGAGGGGTCTTTATATATTTTGATAGAAAAATTTGCGCTGGATTCAGATCTTTTAAAGGTTTTAAGAGATAAATTTTTAAAAGAAGCTATTCTTGAGTCTAAAGAGACTCAGGATTCTTTAAAGGATATTTCAAAATTTAAAGATTATTTTGAATATAAAGAAAGTTTAAAGCTTATCCCACCTCATAGATTTATGGCGATTTTAAGAGGTAGATCTTTAAATGAGCTTAGTGTTAAAATTTTACCTTATGAAGGTAGTTTTACTTTTGTAAATGATCCTTATATCCAGGAAATAGTAAAACATCTTGGAAAAAATATTGAAAATTTAACAAGTTTTCAAAAGAAAGTTATTCAAAAACTTTGGAGGGTAAAGCTTTTAACTAAATTAGAGACAGAGTCCCTTCTTTATTTTAAAGAAAATTCAGAAATAGATGCTATTAATATTTTTGGTAAAAATTTAGAGTCTATTTTAATGACCTCTCCAATTCCAAAAAAAATGATTCTAGGCCTTGATCCAGGTATTAGAACAGGAGTTAAGTTTGCAATAATTGATGAGGTATCAAGAGTTCTAAATACAGGAGTTTTATATCTTCATCAGAAGATGCTTGAAAATACAAAAGAGATTTTATTAGGTTTAATTAAAGAGTTTAAAGTTGATTTTATATCTATTGGTAATGGAACTGGATCTCGTGAAACTGAAGATTTTGTAAAAGATGTTTTAAAAGAAAATGCTTTAAATGATATCTATTCAATAGTTGTAAATGAAGCGGGAGCTTCAGTATATTCAGCATCTGAATTAGCGTCTTTAGAATTTCCTGATATGGATGTTTCTTTAAGGGGGGCTGTATCTATTGCAAGAAGGCTTCAAGATCCTATGGCTGAATTTGTTAAGATTGATCCAAAATCTATTGGAGTAGGTCAATATCAACATGATGTAAATCAGAAAAAGTTATCTCAAAAATTAACTAATGTAGTTGAAGATTGTGTTAATAAAGTTGGTGTAGACTTAAATACAGCTTCAAAAGAGGTTTTAAAGTATATTGCAGGAATTGATGACTCTCTAGCTAGAAATATAGTTCTTTATAGAGATGAATTTGGAAGTTTTAAATCTAGGAATGAACTTGAAAAAGTTCCAAGGCTTGGTGAAAAAACTTTTAAGCAGTGCGCAGGTTTCTTAAGAATTTTAGATTCTAATCATCCTTTAGATAGAACAAGTATTCATCCAGAAATATATGAAATTATCTCAAATATTTTAAATAGCATAGACTGTAGCTTTGAAGAGGCTTTAGACTCTAACTCTAAGTTTAAAGAGGCTATTAAAAGTGTTAATTTAGAAAGCTATATAACGGATGAATTTGGTTTAAGCTATATAAAAGAAGCTTTAAGCGAAATTCAAAAGCCTTTAAGAGATCCAAGAGGCGAGTTTGTATCTGTTAAATTTGAAGAGGGAATAAATACTATTTCAGATTTAAAACTTGGTATGAAGCTTAAAGGGATAGTTACAAATATTGCAAACTTTGGTGTTTTTGTAAATATAGGTGTACATCAAGATGCTTTTATTCATATTTCAAAACTATCAAAAGGTTTTGTCAAAAATCCAAGAGATATTTTAGATATTAACGATATTATTGATGTTAATGTAATAGATATAGATCTATTAAGAAATAGAATATCTTTATCCCTTATAAATGAAATAAAATCAAACAAAAATAATTTAAAAACTAAGGTTCAGGGTAAATTAATTTTTAAAGATAAAAATAAAGAAGTGGCTTATAAAGATGGAAATAATAAAAGCTCTTCTAACCAAAATTTTGGCAACTCATTAGGAAGTTTATTTAAAGATACTTTTTCTAAATTAAAGTAAAGGTATTTTTAAGGAAAAATAAATTTCAAAAGTAAATTTTTAATTAAAGGATTTTTATGTTTTTAAAAGAGTCTATAAAGAGATCAAAGCAGTGCTACCCAGATCATGAAGCTAGTAAATATACAAACTCTTTAGTAAGGCGTAGAGTGCAGTTTATATTAAAGACCTTTTTTGTAAGAAAATATTTTAAAGATTTTTTAAATATAATAAATCCTGAAATTTTTGATTTAGCAGTAAAGGATCAGCCAAGATTTTTGGAAAGATTATTTAGGCCATATCTTTTTAAAGATAATTCAGATAAAGCTAAAGTTTTAAAAAATTTAAAAAATCATTTTGATATTTTGTTAGCTTCTTTTGGTTTAGAGAATTCTTTAGAGATTTATAAAAAAGATTTTGTATTTTTTGAATTTAAAACAGAAACGCATAAATATACTTTAGAGTTGGCTCCAGCAGTATATGATAAAGAGGGTGAGCTTTGTTTTGTATTAAAGCAAGATAATAAAGTAGATTTTTATGTTTTAAGTATGCTTCTTATAAATCCAGAAAATCCCTCTCTTTTTATAGGGGGTCTTCAAGGGCCTCTTCCTAAAGAAGAGAATACGGTAGAGATTAAGTTTCTTACAAAACTTATGTATGGTTTAAGACCTAAAGAGTTTATGCTTATTTTAGCAAAGCTTTTAGCAAAAGATTTAAACTTATCATTAATAGAGGCTGTTTCAAATGAAACTCATATTTATAAATCAAAAAGATATTTAAGAAAGAATAAGTCAACATCTGACTATAATTCACTTTGGGAATCTCAAGGTGGAGTTTTAAATATTAAAGGAAATTTTGAGATTAAAGATTTTTCTGTTAAAAGAGATTTAGAATTTATTGCTTCTAAAAAAAGATCTATGTATAGAAAGAGATATGAGATGATTGATAATATAGAAAACTCTTTAATAGATTGTTTAAATAAATAATTAAACCATCTTAAACCATCTGAATTAAAATAAAGACCCTAAGCTAGGGTCTTTTATATTTTTAAGCTATAGCCCAATATACAGGTAGTGCATGATATAGAATGTGATTACCAATTATTAAAATAAGCTCCATAACTATTACAGAGAAATCAAGCATTCCAGTTTTTGGGAGGATAGATCTTACCTTATCTAGAATAGGATTTGTTATATCAATTATAATTCTATAAAGTTGGTTTCCTTGTAAAAACCAGCTCCCAATAGCTGTTATAATTAAAAGCCAGAATAAAAGAGTTCCAACAATTTTTATAAAGCTAAGTAAAGCTACAATAATATAAAACTCTATAGAGAGCTGAGCTTTAGTTATCATCATAATTCTAAGATATAAAAGAACTATAGTTAGAATGATCGCTCCAATATTAAGGGTTTTATAATTTGGAACAACTTTATTTATTGGGTTTAAAATCCAATTGGTTATTTCACGAAGACTTATAGATAATGGGTTTCCAATAGACACTCTATTTAGTTGAAACCATATTCTTAATATTAATAAAAAACAATAAGTATCTATAAGTCCGGCTATTATATTTATATAAAACATATTTTATCCTGTACTTTAAATTAAGGTTATTAAATAATATCCATCCCAAATTTCATGACCAAGTTTTAACCCTCTGTTTTCAAACTTAGTAAGAACTCTACCATAAGTATTGCCTACTTCACTTTTATTTATAAGTTTTGAGTTTTGCATAACCTCAGAAATATGTTCTTGATATCCAGCATGATCAGTTGCTATATGTATAAATCCATTAGGATTAATAAGTCTTGTAATTTTTTTGATAAAAGCTTCTTGAACTATACGTCTTTTATTATGTTTTTTCTTAGGCCAAGGGTCTGGAAAGAATAATTGAAAACCAGCTAAAGATCCACTTTTTATTGAGTGATCTAATATATCTATAGCATCATGTTCAATTACTCTTATATTTTTGATATTATTTTCATAAATTTTATATAGGCAGTTTCCAACTCCAGGAGTATGTACTTCAATTCCTAAATAATTGATTTCTGGATTATTTAAAGCCATTTCAATTAAAGAATCACCCATTCCAAAACCTATTTCTAAAACAACAGGGTTAGAGTTTTGAAAAACTTTTTCAAAATTAATAATTTCTCCATCATATTTAAGACCATAGATAGGGTAGTATTTTTCAAGAGACTCCTTTTGTTTTTTAGTAAGGCGCCCCACTCTTTTTACAAAACTATGAACAGTTCTCATAGGTTTTTCAATGTTATTTGTTAAATCTTGTGAATTTTCAGTCATAAGGTTTTTAATAGTTTTTGAGTTCATTTATTAAATTTCATTATATACTATTTTAAATTTTAAAAATTTAAAAGTTTATTGTAGGTTTTTATAAATAGAGTTTTTATTGTAAAATTTAGGTATTAAAAGGTTTTAAAAGGGATTATTATGAGTAGAATGGTTTATTGTGCCTATTTTGAAAAAGAATTAGATGGTTTAGATTTTAAATTTTATCCAGGTGAATTAGGTCAAAGAATCTTTGATAATATAAGTAAAGAAGCTTGGGCTTTATGGCTTAAAAAACAAACAGTTTTGATAAATGAGTATCATTTAAAGCTTTTAAATTCTAAAGATAAAATATTTTTAGAGGAAAAAATGGTGGCATTCTTATTTAATCATGAAAATATAGATCCAAAGGCATTTAGCGAAGCAATTTAGTTTTAAAATATTTAAAATTTTGGTTAAAAAGATTCTAGATTTCAGTTTTTTAATTAAAATTATTTTTTATGATAAAAAAGTGTTGACACTATAGGCTTGATATGTTTTAATAATCACATATTAAGATTTTTATGTGCCTAGATAGCTCAGTCGGTAGAGCAGAGGATTGAAAATCCTCGTGTCGATGGTTCGATCCCGTCTCTGGGCACCACATAATTATTCCTCCTTAGTTCAGTCGGTAGAACGGTGGACTGTTAATCCATATGTCGCTAGTTCGAGTCTAGCAGGGGGAGCCATACATTGAAAACCCCTTAACTGATAAAGTTAAGGGGTTTTTCTCAATAACTATTTGAAAATCTTTTATTCTTATCTATTCCTCCTTAGTTCAGTCGGTAGAACGGTGGACTGTTAATCCATATGTCGCTAGTTCGAGTCTAGCAGGGGGAGCCATTTTTCCTTATCAAAATATGTAATACTTTAATGAGTAAATTATTTTACATTTAGAAGTTAATCTATTTTATTTTTTAGCTTAATCTTAATTTATAGGATTTTTATAAGATAAATTTGAATGTTTATTGTAATATCTTGATTTACCTAGTAATATTTATTATTCTATATAAAAAATTTCACACTAGATTTTTATGTTAACTTTTATTATTTGTTGTGTTTGTATTGGTTCATTTGCTGGATTTTTGAATGGACTTTTGGGTATAGGAGGAGGTCTTTTTTTAATTCCAGCCCTTACCTATAGTCTTTATTTGATAGGAATAAATTCTAAATATACTTTAATAGTAGCTTTAGCTACCTCAATAGCTACAATATCTATAACTTCTATTTCTGGAGCAATAAAGCATCATTCTTTAAAAAATATTGAATATTCTTTTATTAGAAAAAGTATAATTTTTATTATCATTGGAGTTGGTTTAGGTTCTTATTGTGCTAGCCATATTAATCAAGAAATTATAGCAATTTGCGTTATAGTAGCCATGTGTTATTTAACATTTATTGCAGCTAAAAAGCTTATTTCTCATATATCTGTTAAAAAAGAAGTAACTGTAAATAGTATAAATATCCCTATTATTAAAAATTCTATTATTATCACAATAATAGGCTTTATTTGTGGTATTACAGGAATGAGTGGAGGTGCTTTTTATGGTATTTATTTAAATAAAAATAATTTGCCCCTTAAAAAGGCTGTTGGAAGCTCATCAGTAGCTATGGTAATAACTTGTTTTATAATGACTGTTTTTTTTATAATTTATGGATTTAATGCGGATCTTAAAGGGATGTATTTAGGTTATGTTTATATTCCTGGATTTTTAGCTGTAGTATCATCTTCAATTATAGCTTCTAGGTTAGGAGCATCAGCTACAACTATTTTTCCAGTGCTTTATATGAGAATTATTTCTGTTTCTTGTTTTGCATTAGGAACTATTTTTATGCTTATTAAATTTATTTAGTTTAAGTGTTTTTATATAGATATTTATTTTTTTTAAAAAATATGATAAATTTATTAAAGGTATTTAATCATTAATCTAATTAATGGCTAAGTTCTATTTAATTTAAATTTTAAAATTATAAGAAAAAAATTATGAAACGTACTTTTCAACCATCAGTATTAAAACGCGCTCGTAAACATGGTTTTAGAGCTAGAATGGCTACTAAAAATGGCAGACAAGTTATATCACGTCGCCGTGCTAAAGGTCGCGCTCGTCTATCTGCATAATTTCTGTGAGTAGATATAGTTTTACTAAGGAGTCGCGTTTACTGACTCCTGATCAATTTAGTTTTGTTTTTGACAAAGCTTCTAAAATCACATCAAATAATATCTTAATTTTACTAAGACCAAATAATCTGGATCACGCAAGAATTGGATTTGTATTTTCTAAAAAGAAAATAAAACTTTCAATTCAAAGGAATAGAATTAGAAGGATTTGTCGAGAATCTTTTAGATTGCATAATATTTCTTTAAAAGGTTTTGATTTGGTTGTACTTCCAAAGCATGGTATTAGCAAATTGTCTAATGAAGAGTTATGGAAAGAATTAAATTATTTGTGGGAAAAATCTATTACATTATAACTAAGTTTTTTCAATTAATTTTGATTGGCTTTGTTAAATTTTATCAAATCATTATAAGTCCTATAATAGGCCCCAGGTGTCGATATTATCCTACTTGTTCACATTATTGTGTGGAAGCCATTCAAAAACATGGTAGTATAAAAGGAACTATTTTAACTTTTAAGCGATTTGTTAGATGCAACCCTTTATCTAAGGGTGGCTTTGACCCTGTTCCTCCTAATAACAAAAGAGATGATAAATGAATATCAAGCGTAATATTGTACTTATAATATTTTTTATATTTACACTTTTTATCTTTTTAAATTGGCATGATTATACTAATAGCGCTAATATGCCTGTTGGTACAACAGCTTCTAATTTAACTTCCAAGATAGATTTAGAACTTCAAAACCCGCAAAGTGGAGTTTTAGTTAACATTAAAACTAATACTTTAGATTTAACTATTAATAATCATGGTAATATAATTAACTCATATTTATTACACTATACTGATTTAAAATCTAAAAATATTTTTAAACTTTTAACTTCAGAGGCTGGCAATTCTTATATTGCTCAAGTGGGTCTTACAGGGCCTAATGGTATTGATTATGTTAAAAATGGTCAAGATGTTTCTCCTGTATATACTGTTCAAAAACCAATGTATACAATTTCTAATGGACAAAAAGAGCTTGATGTTCCGCTTACCTATAAAGATGGTAATGTAACTTATATCAAAACCTATATTGTAAAACCCGATAGTTATACTGTAACTGTTAAATATAGTATTGAAAATAATTCAGCAAAACCTTTAAATCTTATTCCTTATGCCCAACTTCTGCATACAGATACTGCTAAAGGTGGTTTATTCTCAAGAAGCGAAGTAAAAGCTGCTTACTCAAGTTCATCTTCAAATTTTAATAAATATAGTTTTGAAGAAATTAAAAAATCTAACTTAAATGTGGGTACTAACTCAGGTTGGGTTGGAATGCTTCAGCATTATTTTACAGTTGCTTTAATTCCTGGGAAGACTGTAGGAAATGGTATCTCTAAAGATTCAAATCAAGATTTAACTAGTTTTAACTCTAACTATACTTTATATACTAAGTATAATAACGCTTTAAATCTTGCAACTATAGGTTATATTTCAAAACAAATTACTGTAAACCCTAACTCTCAAGCAACAGCTTCTATGACTATGTGGATTGGTCCTAATCTTCCATCGACCATGGCAACTGTTGCTCCTCATTTAAATCTTGCTGTAAATTATGGTTACTTGTGGTTTATTTCAAAACCTTTATTTGTAATTTTAAAATTTATCCATAGTTTTATTGGAAACTGGGGA
>JAWXTV010000010.1:0-13832 GCA_044433245.1 Psittacicella sp.
TTAAAGTTATCAAAAATGCTACTAAGATTTGGTAGATCTTAATAGCATCTCTTATAGTGCATTTATGCTTATTAATATAAAGATATTATACTAAAATTGTATATAAATTTCACTAAGTTTCTAAGATTTTTACATTGCATATTCCTCTTCATTAGTGTATTTATCGCAATGTTTGATGTTATTTAGTTTTTCTACATTATCATTAATTTCTATTTGTTTTTTATCATTATTTAATTGTAAATGTCTATTATTTATATCTTTTAATATTAATTCATCAATGCACTTAAGAAACTCTATATTTTCTTTTATTAAAGCTCCATTAAATGATTTATTATCCTTCTTTTTTAGTTGCTCCTCTTGATAACTAATACGTTTTGAAGACTCATTTTTTAAAACTATTATTTTATCATTACTATATTTTTTAATATTAATATCTAAGTTAGTTTTAATAATATTATTTATAGTATTAAACTTTTGAATTGTTATATCTTTAAAATCTTTATACAAAGTGCTATCTTTAGTATTTTCATTAATTTCTAAAAAACTATAATCTCTATCTAGTATTTCTTGTTTCATATTTTTATAAAGTATATTTTCTTTGATATCTAGATTTGTTAAATTTATAGCACTCTCTTTTAGGTTTTTAATATCTAAAGAGCTTTCTAAAATTTCAATACGCTTAAGAGTTAAATTTTGATAATCCAATATTTCATGCCTTAAAATATCTTTAATAAACACCCTATGATTTATGTCGTTACCTTTGCTAACTGAAGCATATAAATCTGATATATCCTTATTTTTATCATCTTCATAGTTAAAATCTAAAAAAATTGGAGTAATTTTAAGATTAGTTATGCTAATTTCCTGAAGTTTTCTAAAATTTGATATTATAAACTCAATACTTTCTTTTGTAATATTATTATCTTTATCAAGTTTTAAATCATTATCCATTATTACAAAAACTTCATTTATATCCTTATTTTCCAAATCTCTACTTAAATATTTTAAATTAGAGATGCCAGAGGTTGAATAAGTTGTTATACCAGTTATATAATTTAATATTAAAGCATCTTTAGCCCCTTCAACCGCAAATACAATTTTTGCTTCATCTTTTGTAAAACTATTGATTTTAGCAGGGCTAATTTTAGCTCCTTTTATGTTTTTATACTTACCATATTTTTCAATCTGTATTGGATCTAAATTTCTGTACTGACATGAATTATTTCCAACTGGAATAATTACTCTTTTAAAGTTAGTTTCAGGATCTACCCCAAAACCAGCATTTACAGCTCCCTTATAAATATCAACTATTTCTTTTGTTGTTGTATTTGCATTAAATCCATAACCCTCACTTAAAAACTTAAATAGGTTATTATTTTTTAGGTTTTGATGATTTATATCAAAACCTTTTTCTTTTGTTTTTTTTATACTTTCTTCATCAAATATATTATTAAAAGTGAGATTTATAGTATCTTCATTAAATAAATTTAATGATTTTTGTTTTGATTTTAATATTAGTTCAGTTATATCGATGTTAGGAGTTTGAGTAGTTTTTGTATCTTCATAGCTTTTATGATTAGTGAAATTTATGGAGCTTTCTTTTTTCTTAAAATAATTATCATTCTCATCTTTGGGTATATAGTAATTTTCAATATGTTCCCAGAACTCTTTATCTCTCATATAATAGCCAGTTTGTTCTGTAATTATTCCAGTAGGGGTGAAAACTCGACCTTCTTTGTGGCAATAAGCATTAGTTTCATTAAGTTGAATAGTTTTAGCTCTACAGCAAAAACATATACATCTATCTTGAGTATTTTTAATTTCAATATCTGTTACTGCTGAGTAAAAGTCTTCAAATGATCCATACAAATCAATTAATTCTTTATTCAAATCTCTTTGCATATTTACTTCCTTGTTTTTGTGGTTAATGCTAAATAGCAAATTTTTGGTAATAATTTGCTAAACATTTTTTGTTTTAGTTGCTATTTATTAAAAATTCCAGCTTTGTATTCCATATACATTTTCTCCATGATATTTTCCTGTAATTACCCATCTAGATCCTGAAACTATAGGAAAAGTTATAACTTTAAAATCATAACCTACAACCCCTAAAAGCTCTCCACTACTTGTCTCGGCTTGATAGCTTGCATTTCCTAAACAGTTTATTGGAGATTTAGCTATTCCTCCATTTACTTTTATCCATTTACAAGTTTTGCCAAAATCTAAATTATCTTTATTTAAAATTGGCGCGCTTGAACTATAGTTAGCTGGCAAGGAGTTAACTGAAGCTATGCCAGTTTTAACATATATATTACTTCCCATGTTTGATAGTTCTGGTTCTTGCTCACCTTCTAAACAGCTTCTTAAGCTTGGAAGTGGCACTTCAAAATCTCTTATTCTTTTTGCCATAGCTATAGCCGGCTCAATGCATGAAGGATTACTGAATTCATCTGGTACGCATAAATATCCATAGCAGGCTTCTGAATTAGTTAAAGAACTTGTTGATTTGGCAAAACTAATTGATATTCCAGAACTAATTAGGAATACCCCTAAAGCTGCTATTTTAAAAAAATTATTATTTAATTTCATACTTTTACCTTCTTATATTCCTAATGAAGTTATTTTTGGTTGATTTTTCTCTGAATATTTAACTCTTTGCATAAAAATTGGTTCATCAAAATATACAATTTTATGAGCAATAAAAGGTTTTATACCCTCACTCATAATTAATGAATTAATTTTAAATTGTGTTTCTTTACCCTCTCTTGTTACATAGTTTTCCATACCTAGCTCTACAACTTCCTGAGGTAACATCAAAGCTCTTGAATTTACTTGCTCATTAATACTTTTACTTGTTCCTTGCCCTCTTGATAACCCTTTAGTTTTAATTTTAAAAGTTTTATTACCAAGAGTTTTACTTATCTCTTCAGCATCTTCATCTACTTTTTTGGGTGGATATACAACTCTCATAGCTGTATTAGAAAGTAAAGTTTCACAACCGTCTTTTCCATATGCATTATCATTTGCAAGCTGTGATTTAGCCTGGTATATAAATAAGTATCTAATATTAAATCCTGCTGTATAAGCAACTGATTTTTCAATAATATTTACCTTCCCCATTGATGTGAACTCATCTAAAACAAGTAGGCATTGATATCTTAGTTCTGGATTTTGCTCAGGAAGTTGAGCTGTATTTTCTGAAATTAATTGAGAAAAAAATAAATTTACTAATTGAGAAAATTTTCCTAAATTTCTAGGCTGAATACCCACATAGATACTCATTTTTTGCTTTCTTACATCTCTTAAATCAAAATCATCTGCAGATGTTGCTTTTGATGTAATTTTGTCTTGGAAAACTGATAAAGGGGAGAAAAAATTAGTTACAATACTACCAGCTGTAGCATCAGGGCTTGAAGCAAAAGAACTTAAAGCATCTCTTGCTTCTTGAGATATGTTTGTAAAGGTTATAAATTCTTGTAAACTTGAACCTTTTTCATATAGTGGATTTCTATAATCTGCACTACTTTGGGTTACCACATTTTTTGCCCATTCTTTAAGTCCTTCTTTAGCTGCCGCAATAGATAAAACGGTGCTAAAATTTACTTTAAAATCTTTATTTGTGCTTTCAACATCTAGCATAAATAAAGTAATACCTAAAAATAAATCTCCAGCAAAAGCATTCCATTTATCTCCATCACCACCAGTATTTGTTGGGTATAAAATATCTGCAATAACTTTAATATCTCCCACCCTATAAATTTCATCTCGTCTAATATAAGTTAAAGGATTCCATCTATGAGAAGTTATTTTTCCATCCTGTAAAAAGCCATCAGGAGCAAATAAAACTACTTTTTGTCCTTGTTGAGCCCTATATCCAGCTGTTTTTTCAAAATTTTCAAGCTTTATATCTAAAACAACAACACTATCTCTAAAATTTAATAAGTTGGGAATTACTATACCCACTCCTTTACCGCTACGAGTTGGTGCTGCAACTCCAATAAACTGCTGATTTGCAAATTTTATAAATTGATCTTTAAATTTTGATGTAGATTTAACAAAAGTTGATTTCTTACCTGGCATTTTGCCAACTAAAACTTCAGGAAATTTCTGAGCTTCATCAAAAAATAGACCTGATTTTTTAAGCTCTTCATCTGTTGCAAATTTAGCATCTCCATATAAACTTTCTTTATTTGAGTTTGCTTTTACTAATTTTACTGCTAAATAAATTAAAATAGGTGAAAAACCAATTAAAAGATTTAATACTCTTAAAGCCCAAATTATAGCTTCAATTTTTTTATATCCAATAAAATATTGAGAATAAATATATAGATTAGTTAAATTAATGTTTAAATTTCCATTATAAATTTTCGTAAAAATAAAAGTAGTTAGGTATCTTCCTGTAATCAATAAAATAATACTTGAAGTAATAATAAATATGATTTTTTTATAATTTTTCATGCAACACCTTTTAAATTCAGCTTAATTTCTGCAAGTTTTGTATTTTTAAAAAAACATATAATATCTAGCGAGTCTTGAACTATTTTTAAAATAAAATCATAATCAAGCCCTGAGCCAAATGGAGACTGTTTAACTAGTGATGTAATGCGCTTAAAAGCATCTTCACAGTTATTAGCATGAACCGTAGTTATACTTCCTTCATGTCCAGTATTTAATAACTCTAAATAAGACCAAGCTTCATCACCTCTAAGTTCTGCCAGTAAAACATGATCAGGTTTCATACGCATTGCTGACTCAATTAAAAGTTTTGGAGTAACTTTTGATCCGTGTTTATAAAACATATGAGCATGATTTGGATGGTTTGGTAAGTCTAATTCATGCACATCTTCAATTGTAAGAATTCTTTGCTCTGATGGATATAAATCTGAAAAAGCTTTCATTACTGTTGTTTTTCCAGAACCTGTTGCGCCAACTAATAATATATTTTTATTAGATTTAACAGCTAATTCAAAAAAGCTTTGCATATCTCCTGATTCATATAAATCTATAAGTTTTTGATTTATTTTATTTTTGTGAGTCGATGCTAAATTCTTTTTAAACTCATCAAGTCTTCCAGTTTTTTGATAATCATTTAAAGTAAAACGAGTGTGAGATGGTTTTCTTATTGTAAAATAAATACAACCTTTTTCTGCTGCTGGATCTATCAAAATTTGACCTCTTTCCCCATCTGGCAGAGTAACTGATGCTATAGGATTTATTTCTTGTAATTTTTCACATTTTGAAAAAACACTTAAAGCTATAGCTAGAGAATATAAATTTGAATATGAAGCTCTTTTATCAACTAAACTTTCCCAACCTTTACCTCTATCAAAAAATATCTCATTCGGTTTATTGATTGCGATTTCTGTTAAATTTTGCAAGTCTAAAATATCTTGAATACCACAATTTTTAAGATATTGTCTGACAGCTAGATCATCTTTCATAGATTTTTCCTTTGTTTTTGGTTAAATTTAATAATTTTTGGTGAAATTATTAAAATAGTTCTTTATTTTTAATTTAAAAGATTTTTATTAATTAGCTAATAAATCATACTAACCTTATAAAAATAATCTTTTATTTTAAGTTTTAATAAGGAATATTTTTTATATATTATTTTTTTGTTCCAACTCCTAATGAATTAGCAGATTTAAAGAGTCCTCCAACGTTTTTTGCACTTTTTGCAATCCCTTTACCTATTCCTCCAGATACACTGCCAAGGGCTGTTCCAGCAAAACTTCCAATCATAGAGCTAAGTCTATTACTACTTGCTCCACCTGTTAAAACATTTGCCATGCTATGAGCTTCAAGCATTAGTATTCCAAAAAGTATAAAAACAATAAGAGATGATATGCCTGTACTTAAGCACTGAGCATTCATTACTAACGCTGTTCCATTTGCATTTGTTGTTGAAAATAAACTTGAGAAACAATCTGTTATACTAACTACACTTATTTTTGTTATAACTATATAAAAAGTAACTGTTAAATTATAACTAGCAACTTGTTTTAACCATGCATAACACATATATTTAGTTTGTCTAAATAAGGCTAAAACAATAAATAACTCACCCATTACGGCAAGTAAAGTTATAGCAAATTGGTTTAATATCATTAAAATTATGCCAATTATAACTATAAAGCTATATCCAATTAGAGTTGTTAAACAAAAATAGAAAAGTGATAAAAGTTGAAATAATGGAAAGTGAAGCACACTAAAATGTAATCCGTCAAAAGCATTAGCTATGCTAGACATTAAACCATTACCAACACTACCAAGATCTGATATAAAGGTTGATAAAGGTGTAGTGCCAGGACTTGCTAAACTTTGGTTTATTATTAAATTTCCTAAATCATTCCCCAAATTTTCAATAAAAGGAACACAATAGTTCATATAGTTTCCAGTTTGAAAAACTATGATAAATACTAAAGTAGATCTTACAATATCATCTCTAATTTCATCAAAATTAACGCGCCCTCCAAAAACTTTAAAACCTTGAAATAGTAAGTATACAATATAAAAAGACATAATAAAGGTTTGAAATGCATAGCTATTTCCATAATTAGCAAGAGAGTTTACAGCATCAGTTCCTGCATTTAAAAAAGGTGTATAAGATGTCTCCATTTGTGATAGCAAGTTAACGGTCATTGTTAAATCCCTTTAAAAGTAGTAGGTTTTTCTTCAATATTATTAGCTCCATTAACTCCAATATTTTCATTGTTTATCTGATTTTGTAACTTTTGAGCTTGTTTTAAAACTTCTAATTCGTACCTGGTAAACTCTTTTATTAAAGAGTTATATAAAACATGATTTTGGATTTTTAGATCAATTAAAGCTTCTTGATTATCTTTTTTTGTTTTTAATAAATCTATTTCTTTTATAGTTTCTTTATTTTCTCGTATAATTATTGCAAGCTCTTTATCATCATTTAAAAAATAATCTTTAATCCTTTTTTCAAAAATTTTAATTTTATAGTCATTAAATTCAGTAAGCATATTAATATAGGTATTATCTTGTAAATTTTGTAATTTGATAAAACTATTAAAAATTTGATTATATTGTGTTATAAAATCATAAGATTCAGGTAACTTTGTGCTTAGTTTTTTTAAATCAGCACTATAAGTATTTATATCTTTATAAAACCTGGTTATATTCACAATTTCATTTAAAATGCTTTCTATCAACTCTTTTTTAGTTCGACTACTATACTCTTTATTTTCTTCAACCTCTTTTTTGATTTCTATAATTTTTTCTTGGTGTGATACTAGAGCATCAATTTTTCGAGTTATATTTTTTATTTTTTTACTGACTATTAGTATTGAATAATTATCAAAATATTCTAAACATCTTTTCTTAAACTCTTTAAATATGTAAGTATTATTTAAAGAAATAAATTTTTGTATAAATAAATATTTCAAATTAAATATTACTTCCAGCACTTTATATGTATAATCTGAGATTTTCTGATTATAAATATTTTCAATATACGAATCACAAAATTTACATAAAAACTTAAAATAATAATCTACCACAATAACTTTATACCCCATTTTCAGATCTTTATTTACTGCAGCTTTAAGATCTAAAGTTTTTTTCTGTAGATTTATATCTTGATCTTGGAGTTTTTTAATATCAATTTCTAGTTTATCTATGTATAAGATAATATTATCAATAATAGCTTCAAATACTTCTTTTTTTAGATTTGTAAAGTATATTGCAGATAGCTTTTGATTCATTATATCTTTAAGCTCTAATTTAAGATTTTCATATCTATCCTGATCTTCATTATTATAAATACTATTAAGTATTTTAGCTTCATTAGCTAAAATAATGTCAATTTTGCTATCTACATTATCACTACTTTTATTATTCATATAACCCTCTCAATGATTATTAAATTATTGTTTAACGCTTAATATAACAAGTTTATTAAACATTATTAAAATTACATCACATCAGGTTCATCATATTGAATTACTTGCTCTGATTTATTAAACCCTTCATTTATAGATGACTTCTCTAATTCATTTTTTAAATTTTTCTCTGATTCATGACTTTCATCCTTATTTGCTTCATTCTCCACATTTTCTAAGCCTTCATTTATAGATGACTTCTCTAATTCATTTGCTTGTTCATTTTTTTCTTGTTCTTTTAATTTAGTCAAATAAGTATCATGAAAATCCTGAGGTTCAAACACAATTTTTAAATCTTTATTAGAAAGAGCTGCTCTCATAACTGTATCTTGAAACTCACTTGTACCTCTAATTTTTACTGAACCAAATTTTTCTGCAGCTAACTCAAGAGCTGTTGAAACTGACTCTAACGATGTATTTATAACTTTAATAGATTTTTCTGATTCTAGAAATATTTTAGCCCCTAATTTATCTTTATATAAAGTAGTCTTTCTAATGGGGTCTGGAACAGCTATTAAATCATTTAAAAGATTAGATTTAAATTCTGATTTTTTAGATGATCTAGACTCTACAAATTCAGATCCAGCAAACAACATATTAGCATCTTGATTAATTTCTGTATTATACTTATTTTCTAAAGCTTTATTACTAAATCTAATATCATATTCTTCAAAATCTTGTAAAGCATCAAAGAATTTATCTAAAGTCTCTACATTTTTAGAAGTAATAGATATTGCAAAATTATAAGTTATATTTTTATCTATAAATGTATTTTCTCTTAACTCTTTTTTTATCTCTTCAAGACTCATATTTGAAATATCATGTAAATTAGGGCTAAATAACTTATCTAATTTTTCAACATTAATATTTTTATGTTTTTTATTAAATTTATTTTTTATTAATTGAAATAATTTCATATCTTCCTCTTTGTTTTTGTGGTTAATATTTTGCTTCTTGGTATCTTTGTGTATTTGTTTATAAACTATGTTATTTCTAACTGATTTTGAGTATTCAAACCAAAAATCGCTTTCTTTTAAATCTCTTGAGTATAAAAAATTAATTTTAGAATTTTTATACTGTTCTTGAGTTGCCTCTTTTAACTCTTTATAACCCTCCTTATCAAAAGGTAAAGCATCCATCTCTATAAATTTTCTATCCCAAGCTTCTAATAAAATACTTTGAGCCTCCAAAAGCTCTAAATGCATATACTTTGTTAAAAAATCAGATAGATTGTAGTTTCTATTTTCATGCTTAATTCTATAACTTCCATTTTCTACTCTTTTATAACTATAATCCCTTTTATTAACAGCGTATCTATCTTTTAAAACATCAAATAAAAATTTAGGTTCTAAAAGATTTTTGATATGGTTTATAGCTTTATTATCAATATTTATAGCTGTATTAGCATATTTAATTAAACTATCTGTAAAATTGGTTGAAGGTTTTTTATATATTTCATAGTTATTTTCAGTCATCCTTTTATCAGTTTGCGCAACAATTAATCCATAATCTCTTGCTCTTGTAGAGCTATTATCAGTCCATCGCAAGCTTTCAGAGTCTCTTGAGTTCTGCTGTCCCAACTTATCACTTTGAATTCGTGGCAATAGCATCTCATTACTCTCTCTTTTTGTAGATCCTGACGATTGTTCATCTCCCCATTTAGTGTAGCCATCCAGATCGCTTTGGGACATACCTGGCATGCCGATTCGTATTTCGGATAAGCTTTCAAACTCCATAATTTTTTGTCCATTAGTATTGGAGAATGAATCTGTAGATGATCTATTCTTGTAAAAATTGAGGGTACTTTTTGTTTCTGAACTTGCTCTTGATTCTGAACTTCTTTTAATTCTAATTTTGTAGTCATTTAATATTTTTTCCTTTGTTTTGTTGGTTGATTTAAAATATGTTTCACGGTCTTTTTTTGAGGCGTTTGATGTATAAAGAGGCTCAAAACATTTATAATCTTTCCAAATTTTTATAGTTTTATCACAATCTTTTTCAGTGGGTCTTTCTCTTTTTACAATATTATTTTCTATAAAATCTTTTTTAAAACACTGCTCTTTTAAGTGAGTAAAGTTTGACTCATTTTTTAATTTAACAATATAATAAGGCTCATCATCTTTATATTCTTTTAGCTTAATTTCCCGAATGTTTAGATTATCTTTTAGTATTTCACCCAATTCTAGAAATGAATTTATATCCTTTTCTTTTATTATTTCAAAAATTTCTTTTTTAAAAGTATTTCCGCTATCTTTTAATATTTTTGCTCCATGTTTTACTAAAATATCTCTTTTAGAATTAAGATTTTCTAATGAAATTGGGGTGTTAAAAGGGCTTTCTAAATTATATTTATAATTAATTTTTTCCTGAAAAGCTGCAGCTTCTTTCTCTTTGGTTCTAACCAATCCAAAAGGATGCAAGACTTTATTATTAACTAAATTTATTTCTGGAATAACTATATGAAGGTGAGTTTTCCTCTCATTTTCCTCTTTAGTTATATAATTAAACTCTTTTTTAGTCTTAGGTAAATGAGCTTCTGCATAAAAGCAATATTCATCTTTTTTATAAGCGCTCATTAACATATTTTCATAGTCTTCAGCTATACTTTTAAGATCCATAATCTCAACTTCTGACTTTTTAAAAGATAAAGTAATATGTAAATAACGCTCTTGTTTGTTATTTGGAATACTATTAATAACCGTGTTTAAATTATTAATATCTCCAAGCAAAACCATTCTATTATCAAGCTCTATTCTATTTAAACTTCTACCAGCTTTATTGCCATTTAATAGATAATTTACTATACCGCTATTACTACCTTTCACTCTTACAAGCATTTTTTTCTTTTGTTATTTTGCAGCTTTTATAGCTTCAATACCATTTTTTAATAGCTCATTAATCTGAGAAAGTTGAACAGTTATAACTTCATAAGAAATTAAATCTGTTTTACCTAATTTTAAAGAGGTATTCATAAATTTTGTTATCTGGTTCAAATTATTACCAATTTTATTGTAATAATAAATTAGATCTCTAAACTCTTGAGTTTTAATAATTTTTGACTGAATTATAATAACCTCTTTATTATCTGAATCAATAACTTTTCTAAAATACTCAGAGATTGACAAATTACTTTTATCTAATAATAAATTTAGTTTAACTTTTTGACTATCATTAACCCTAAAGCTAATTTTAGTTGGATAACTTTGTTTTTTGGTCATATTTTTATCACTTTTTTTCATACAAAAATTGGTGGTTTTCGCAGGAAAATATTATTTTTTGTAAAAATAATTTATTGCTTATAACTATATAAAAAAGACTATTTATAGGCTGTATTTATATTAAATTCGCAGAATTGTGTTATAGCATAAATTGGACGATTTTGACTGGAAGGAAAAATAATGGTGAGCGACTTTGTCGGACAACCATCGACGTCCCTTACTAATCTTTATTTCTTTATAATATCAAAATATTAATATCCTGCAACTAGTAAAACCTAGTAAAAACAGCCTGAAAATAGTAAAAATTACTTTTTTTTGAAAAACAATAGCTGATCAATACTAAAAAGCCAATAAAGCTTGGCGACAAAATAACTCAAAAAACCTTTATAAAAAATATTTGCTTATTAAAAAGTTATATCTTATACTTAGCAACAGCACCAAAAATTACTTTAAATTCAACCAAAATTTAATGTAATTAAACTGTTCAAAATTAACCACAAAACAAAGATCAGAGAAAATTCAAATGAGTGATTTAACAACTCAAAAAAAGATTAAATTAATTGCAGGAAGCTATTTACTTAATAATGCAAAATTAAATAAAACTCTTCGAGAAAGTGAAGATAATATTTTATTTTTATTAGAAAAAGGTTTAACTAAAATCTCAATAGTTCATTATATAAATGAAATTATTCCAGACTCTTATCCTCCTATAAACTATACAAACTTCAGACAACTTTGCTTAAGATATAAAATTAAACTTCCAGAAATTACTGAGCTTTTATACCCATTAAATAATTGGTGTAAGTGCTTAGACCTCAAAAATACTGCAAATATAAATAATTTATTCTATATATTTTATTTAGCGGAACAAAAAGGTTTAATGCCAGAATACTTTCAAAATTTATTACCCAAATATAAAATACCCACGAACTTTAAAAAGGCTATCTATAGCTATAAGAAAAAAAACAGTAAGGAAAGATTTATAAATTCAATCTCAAATAAATAATAAAACTATAAGGAAATAAAAATGGATACTAATCTTAATAGTAATCAAAATTTAACACAAGTAAGCAAAAATAAATCTAACAATAATAAATATAAAAAGGAGGTAGTAAAAAGAATAGCTAATGAGATTAAAGATATAACTCTTTTTGAAAAAGCTTTGATAAATATAGAACCAGAAATTTTAATGGAAATGATGGAATCATTAAAAAAAATTTATAATAAAAAATCTCAAGAGTATTTAGTAGAGCTTGCAAATAAAATTGATCTAGCAAATAAAACAATGTCAGTTCCAAATCAAAAAATAAATGAATTAATTCACCAAATTAAATCAAATTAACTTCAAAAACAAGGAAATAAAAAATGAAATTTATAAAAAAACTTTTATTAATACCCATAATAGGCTTACCTTTAATCTCTATTAGTGTAAGCATAGCTCATGCTACAGGCATACCAACTTTTGATATAGCAACTTATACCGAGAGTGCAAAAGAGTTAGAACTTCAATCTGAGCAATTAGCTAATCAAGTTAAAGCATATCAAGCTAAAGAACAGCAAATAGCTCAAGAATTAGCAAGCTTTAAACAACAAGTTTTAAGTTATAATACTTATAAAGAATTAGAGCAAAAAGCTTATAACTGGGCTCAATATCAAGACACTCTTAAAGAAGCTCCAACTAGTGAATGGCCATTAAATACAACAATGCCAGCAAGTCTAAAAGGATATAATCCTCAACTAAATACTGAGGAACTTGCTTATCTAAAATCAATCGGGTTAAGTGATAGTACAAACGCTAATGCTAGTGAAAGTAATACTATTTTAAATACTGAGATAAAAACAAAAAATACATTATCTCAACATCAAGCTAGGATGAATTCATATATAGAACAATTAGAAATACTTAAGCAGCAAATGGATAATGCATCAACTCCTGCTCAAAGAGAATCTTTAGCAGAGCAGCAAGCAAATTTGGAGGATACAATGCAGGCTCAAATTGAAGAATGGAATCTAAAAAATTCCCAAAATAAAAACAATGTAACTTTAACTGGAGACTCTGAATCTAAAGCAGCTATCAATAGATTTTTTGGACAAAATTAAGGTTAAAAAATACATATAAAATACCAAAATTTTAATAAAAACTTAATGAAATTTTTACTATATTTTGGTATAATATACTTATATTAAAAAAGTAAATTAATTATATGAAATTAAGTAAATTAGCTATTATTTTAGGTGTATTTTCAGTTAGTATTTTAGCAGCAAATGCTGCTCCAAAAGCAGTTACAACTTATCAAAACGGTAAAATTCAGTGCTTGAGCCCAAAAGGTTTTAAAGGTAAATTGGTAGCTTTTAATGTTAATGGGGTTTGCAAAATGATTTCATGGAGTGAAGCTGATAATATTCTAAACCAGCAAGTACAAAAAGAGGATGCAGCTAACCAAAAAGCTAATCAGGAATTTACAAATAGTCTAAATAATCAAGCTAATGCTTATATTGAATCTGAAGCACAAGCTGGAGTGATAAATCCTACACTTGCAGCAGCAGCAACAAGCACAAACTAAATAGCTAAGTTAAGCTTTAATAAATTTTATTAAAGCTTAACTATATAAATCTATTTAATTTATTACAATTTCATACTTAAATATAATATTTTTACAATCCTTTCAAACTCTTCCTCTGTCATTTTACATCTTTTAAGCTCACT
>JAWXTV010000011.1:0-13480 GCA_044433245.1 Psittacicella sp.
ACAAAGTAATAAGTAATAAAAACAATTATAAAAAATAAATATGTATATATTATCAATAGCATATATTAAATTATAAATGCAAATCTTTTTTGTATTTTTTAAATAAAAAATATGAGTTCTTGAATAATTTTATGCTTAATAAAAAGGTATTTTATGAAATTTAAAGATCTATGCAAAATGATTGTAATTCCAATCTCTGCAGCAGCTTTACTTGCTGGCTGCTCTGTTAATGGAAGAGTTGGTGTTGGTGGAAGCTGCACTTTTCATAACACTAATGTTAGTTGCGGGCAAAATAGCTCTGGACACTATAAAAATAATCATAAAGATAATAGAAATAATAATAGAGTGATTGTAAATAATGTAAATTATAATAATAACAATAAACATTATAATAATAATAATGTAAATTATAATAATAATAAACATTATAATAAAAACTATAATAATGGTTATAATAATAACTGTTATAGAAATTATAGCGGAAAAATTATTTGTAATAAATAATAGATAATTCGAAGGTAATAATATGAAAAAAGTAAAATTAATCTCTATAGTATCGGCAGCTGCAGCCGCTATTCTATTGGCAGGATGTGCTGGTCCTGAGTATAACTACCCAGCATCAAAACATACTCACCTTATTCAAAAGGATGCTTCATATCATAAAGTTTCAATGGATCAATATTCAAATGTTAAAATTGAAAAAATTGATTACTATACTACTTTAAAAAATCAAACTGGTAATTACGCATACTCATCTTATGATAATTATCAAATCCAAAATGGTAAAATTATACCTCAAAAATATCAACAAAAGCATTTTTATGATAAATTTACAAAACAATGTATAAAATATGAAAATGGACAAACAGTTTGCAATTATTATTCTGTTCAAAATCCAAATCTAAACTTTGCTAATTATCAATAATTAATTATTGTATTTGAAATTAAAAAGATCTAGATATCTAGATCTTTTTAATCCTTTTTATTTATTTTTAACTTTATACTTAATAATTAAAAATATAATAATTCCAATAGCTACCAATCCGAGAATACTAAAAAACCATATTTTAAATTTATCAATTTGATGAGTTAAATAAGGTAAATTTTGAGCTCCTTTATAGCCTAGATATACCCATACAGGTACGGAAATAATTGTAGCTAAAAAATCAATTAATAAAAATTTCATAAAACTAATCTTTTTTGTTGCTGCTACTATTAAATAAACGCTAGCTCTTACTCCAGGTAGGAATCTGGAAATAAATAAAAAATAAGATCCATACTTAGATATTTGTTTTCTAACAAATTTTAATCTTTTTAAGGTTAAATATCTTTTTACAATTCTAAGTCTAACAACTTTTACTCCATAGAGTCTACCTAAAAGATATATAAGGCTATCTCCAACTAATACTCCAGCAATACCAATAATCATAACTGTATAAATATTAACTTCTCCAAGGCCTGAAATAACCCCTCCAGAAACTAAAGTTAAATCTTCTGGTATGGGAATACCTAAACCTGACAATACTAGGAATATGAAAATAGATATATACCCATAATTTATAAAAAGTTTAATTAAAAAAGACATTTGATCCTTATACGGGATTTTCAATTAAGAATAAGCCCTAACTTTGATTTAGTAATAATTTTTTAAAAACAATTTTGTTAAATGATACTATAATTCTTATTTTAATATAAATATACATTTAAAAAAACTTTCCTATTTGATTTTAGTATTTAGTTATATTAGAATAAATTTATATCTTTATAGAAAAATACAATCTTTAAAAAGGTTGAATATTTTTTATAATACTTTTATTAATATTTTAGTAGAGAATAAATATGTTTACTTTAGAAGCAACTTTAAGAGAATCACTAGGAAAAGGATCAAGCCGTAGAGCTAGAAATGAAGGTTTAGTACCAGCTGTAATTTATGGAAAAAATGAAGCTCCTGTATCTATTTTATTAGACCATAATAAAGTAATCTTTGTAACTGATAAAGAAGAGTTCTATACAGCAACTGTTACTATCAAAATTGGATCAAAAGAAGAAACTGTAAAAATCCAAGCTATTCAAAGACACCCATTTAAACCTAAATTCTTACACTTAGACTTTTTAAGAGTTTAATTCTTAAATAAATATCTATTTAAGAATAGATTTATAACACAAAATGTATGAATGAAAATAGCTCTAGGCATTCAATATGATGGCATTAATTATAATGGCTGGCAAAAACAATTAAGTAGTAATACTTTAACTGTTCAAGGCATATTAGAAGATGCTATAGCAAAGGTTGCAAATCATTGTATTACAACATTTTGCGCAGGAAGAACTGATGCTAAAGTGCACGCTTCTTTTCAAGTCATACATTTTGAAACTTTCTCTGCTAGAAAAATAACTGCCTGGATATATGGGGTAAATAGATATTTACCAAGTAATATCAGGGTAATTTGGGCTAAAGAAGTTCCTGATGAATTTCATGCCAGATTCCTCGCGTTTAAAAGACAATATAAATACTTAATTCATAATTCCGATATTCCAAATGCTATTTTGCAGGGGAAAATCACACCATTTTCTAAAAAATTAGATATAAATCTTATGCAAGAGGGTGCAAATTTTTTGCTGGGTGAAAATGATTTTAGTTCATTTAGAGCTGCAAATTGTCAATCTTTAAGTCCTTTTAGAAATTTATCTTATATAAATATTCAAAGGTATAACTCAACTATTATAATTACAATAGAAGCTAATGCGTTTTTATATCATATGGTTCGAAATATAGTTGGAAGTTTACTTGAGGTTGGAATAAAAAAACATCCCCCTCAATGGATACAATGGTTGCTTGAGCAAAAAGATAGATCTTTGGCTGCTCAATGGATACAATGGTTGCTTGAGCAAAAAGATAGATCTTTGGCTGCTCCAACAGCTAAACCTGATGGTTTATATTTAACAAATGTTGAATATCCAGAAGAATTTCAAATCCCAAAGCCTAGCAATTTCTCTTTAATAATATAAAAAATATATAAGAGTTTTATGGTGTAAATAAAATACATTAATTAAGGTAATAAATATGAGTAATTGGATAGAAAAAATAAGCACCTCATTAAAATTTAGTTTAAAACCAAAAACTATTCCAGATGGACTTTGGTCTACTTGTGAAAATTGTCAACAAATTATATATAAAGATTCTTTAATTCAAAAATTATATATATGCCCAAATTGTGGTCACCATAAAAGATTAAAACCTAATGAAAGAGCTAGTATATTTTTAAATAAAGATTCTTATAAAGAAATCTTTCAAGAAATTGAATCTAAAGATATATTAAAATTTAAAGATTCAAAAAGTTATAAAATAAGATTAAGTGATGCTAAAAAAACAAGTGGATCAAATGAAGCTCTAAGTGTGTATAAAGGATCTTTGAAAGAGCATGAAGTAATTCTATGTGTTTTTAACTTCTTCTTCATGGGAGGGTCTATGAATGCTGCTGTTGGCTCTAAATTTGTAGCTGCAGCTAATCTTGCTATGGAGGAAAATAAAGCTTTAATTTGTTTTAGTGCAAGTGGTGGAGCTAGAATGCAAGAAGGACTTACTTCACTTATGCAAATGGCTAAAACAAGTGCTATTATTGAAAAAATGAGTGAAACTAAAACCCTCTTTATCTCTATTTTAACAGATCCAACTATGGGAGGAGTATCAGCAAGTCTTGCAATGCTTGGTGATATTATTATTGCTGAACCTAAAGCTACTATAGGTTTTAGTGGAGCTCGAGTTATAAAACAAACAGTTGGCCAAGATTTACCTGAAGGTTTTCAAAAAAGTGAATTTTTATTAAAGCATGGTGCTATTGATATGATTGTTAGTAGAGAAGACTTAAGAAATACTGTGTCTACTATTATAAGTAATCTAATTTAATGAAATTAAGAATAGATCTTCATTCTCACTCAACTTGCTCTGATGGAGAGCTTTCTCCTTCAGAGTTGATAGATCTTGCTACTAAAGGAGATTTGGATATTTTAGCTTTAACAGATCATGATACTATTTCTGGATTAGAAGAAGCTAAAAATTATATTAAAGAAAACGGCTTAAAATTAAAATTAATTCCAGGCATAGAATTTTCAACTCTATGGAATGAAAAAGAGATTCATATTGTAGGGCTTGGGTTTGACATTAATAATAAAGATTTATTAGCCACAATACATAAAAATCAAAATTTAAGAAATTCAAGAATTAAAGAGATCTCTAAAAAATTAAACGAAATGTTTAATAATAAATTTGATTTTAGTTTTGATACATCCTCTAAGTCTATTACTAGAGCTCATTTTGCTAGAAAGTTAATTGAGTATAAGATTGTAAGATCTAATCAAGAAGCTTTTGATAAATATTTAGGGGTTGGAGCTAAAGGTTATGTTGAATCCTCTTGGATATCTATGAAAGAAGCTATAAAAGCTATAGAGATAGCTGGTGGAATAGCTGTTCTTGCTCATCCATTTAAATATAATTTAAATTTAGAAAACTTAGCTAAATTATGCTATGATTTTAAAACAAATAATGGAAAAGCGGTGGAGCTTCTAAAAAAAGGATCCACTAAGGTATATTATGCCTGGCTTGTTGATTTTCTTAGAAAGAATAACTTACAGGCCAGCTTAGGAAGTGATTTTCATAGTCCTAGATTTCATAATAATTTAGCTTCATGTGCCGCTTTACCATCCCAACTAACACCAGTATGGTATTTACCTAATTTAACATCCTTTATAAAATGATAAATAATAAATTTAAAAATAAAAACTCTTTTAAACCCAAAAAAATTACTGAAGCAGAAAGAAGATTTATAAAAGCTGAAAAAGCTTATGGAGCTAAATCTCAAGAAAAAAAACAAAAAGAGGCTTTAGCAAAAACTAAATCTATAAATTCTTATGAAAGAATTCAAAAAGTTTTAGCAGCTGCTGGTAAAGGCTCTAGAAGAGAAATTGAAAGATTAATAGAAAATGGTGATATAAAGGTAAATGGTAATATTGCTAAATTAGGTGATAGAATAAATCTAAGTGAAAAACCAAAAATATATATAAAAAATAATTTAGTAAGAATTAGCTTCACTAAAGAAAAAACCTGTAGAGTTCTTGCTTATCATAAACCAGAAGGTGTGATTTCAAGTAATGGAGATCCAGATGGTCGTGAAACTATCTTTGATAAAGTTCCATATATTAAAGGTGGAAAATGGATTAATGTTGGAAGACTTGATATAAATACTTCAGGACTTCTTCTTTTTACAAATGATGGAGAGCTTGCTAATAAGCTTATGCATCCAAGATCTAATATTGATAGAATTTATTTAGTTCGTATTTTTGGTAATGTAACTAATGAAATTCTAGAAAATTTAACAACAGGTGTTTATGTTGATGGTGAAACATTAAAATTTAAGTCTATTAAAAAACAAGGTGGAACTGGTATTAACCAATGGTATGAAGTTGTTCTTTCTGAAGGAAAAAATAGAGAAATTAGAAGACTTGTTGAATCTCAAGAGTTAAGTGTAAGTAGACTTATTAGAATTGAGTATGCTGGTATTAAACTTACAAGAGAAATTAAAAAAGGTAAGTTTGTAGAGCTTAAAACAAAAGAGGTTAATTCTCTTAGAAAGTTAGTTAGTCTGGAAGAAATTACATATTCTTATTAATTTGTAAAAAAAAATATCCGGTTAAATATTCCTTATATAAATTAAAGAATAAATAATAATATTGTACAATAGGAAAATACATGGAAACTATAAATTTTGATTATATAGTTATTGGAGCCGGAAGTGGCGGTATAGCTTCTGCTAATAGAGCTGCTCAATACGGTAAAAAAGTACTTGTTATTGAAGAAAAGGTTTTGGGTGGGACCTGTGTTAATGTTGGTTGTGTTCCCAAAAAAATTATGTGGAATGCTGCAAATATTGCAGATACTATTAATAAATATAGCAAAGATTATGGATTTGATAGTAAAATATCTGCTTTTAATTTTGAAACCCTTTTAAACTCAAGACAAAAATATATCAGCAATATTCATAATTCTTATGCTAAAACTTTTAATAATAATGGAATTACCATCGTTCATGGAACTGCTAAATTTGTAAACTCTAAAGAGTTGGAAGTTAATGGAAATTTATATAGTGCTCCCCATATTTTAATAGCAACTGGTGGTAGACCTGTCGATATAGATATTCCAGGCGGTCAATATGGAATTAACTCTAATGGATTTTTTGAGCTTGAAAAAGTACCAGAAAAAGTAGCTATAGTTGGTGCTGGATATATAGCTGTTGAGCTTGCTGGAATTTTAAATTCTTTAGGAGCTGAGGTCGATATAGTTATTAGAAATAATTACCCTCTTAGAACTTTTGATAGAATGATTTCTAAAACAGTTAAAGATAACCTTAAAGATTCTGGCGTTAATATTCATACTTATGCTAATCCTGCAAAAGTTACAAAAGAAGATGGGAGTTATATTATTAATTTAAGTGATGGAAGAACTATAGAAACAGATCTTGTTATTTGGGCTATAGGAAGAACTCCAAGCAATAATAGACTTGGTCTTAGTGCAACTGAAGTTAATATTGATGAAAATGGTTATATTATTGTTGATAAATTCCAAAATACAACAGTTAATGGAATTTATGCTTTAGGAGATAATACAAAAGCTCCCCAACTAACTCCTGTTGCTGTAGCTAAAGGTAGAGCTCTTGCTGAAAGATTATTTAATGAAAAAGAAAATTTATTTGTAGATACAACTCTTGTACCTACAGTTGTTTTTACTCATCCTCCTGTTGGTACTATAGGTCTTACTGAAGAGCAAGCTTGCAAAAAGTATGGTAAAGATAATTTATCAATTTATTATTCTAAATTTACATCAATGTTAAGTGCTGTTACTTCTCATAAAGAGGCATGTAAAATGAAAATAATTTGCGTTGGCGAAAATGAGAAAGTAATAGGTTTTCATGGTGTAGGTCTTGGGATGGATGAAATACTTCAGGGGTTTGCTGTAGCTATTAAAATGGGTGCTACTAAAGCTGATCTAGATTCAACCATAGCAATTCACCCAACAGCTGCTGAAGAATTTGTTACTATGAAGAAAAAAGTTGAGCCTATTGAAGACGAGGATTAAAAACTTATAATAGTTTTAGTTTAGATATTAAAAATTTTTAATAAAATAAGGCCCTAATTAATTAGGGCTTTCAAGTTTTTAAAATAAGAACAATTTACTAGCTTAGAAGGATGTTATGAAAAAGTATATAAAACCTCAAGTTTGGGATAAAAATAATGCAAATATGGGTGGTAAATTTGCATCTATAAATAGAGATATTTCAGGAGCTACTCATGAAGCAAAGCTTCCTTTAGGAGATAACCCTCTTCAACTTTATTCTCTAGGAACCCCTAATGGAAAAAAGGTAACTATTTTATTGGAAGAACTTCTTCTTTTAGGTATTAAAGAAGCAGAATATGATGCTTACTATATAGATATATTAAAAGGTGATCAATTTTCAACAGGCTTTGTAGATATTAATCCAAATTCAAAAATACCTGCCCTATTAGATACAACTAATGGAGTTAAATCTTTTGAATCTAGCTCTATTCTTATATATTTAGCTGAAAAATTTCAACAGTTTATACCAAAAGATTTAGATGCTAGAACTCAGTGTTTTAATTGGTTATTCTGGTCTCATGGTAGCGCTCCTATAATAGGTGGAGGATTTGGTCATTTCTTTAATTATGCTCCTGAAGAATTTGAATATCCAATAAATAGATTTAGTATGGAGGCAAGAAGACTATTTGATGTGTTGGATAGAAGACTTGCTAATAATAAATTTTTAGCTGGTGATGAATATTCTATAGCTGATATAGCAGCATATCCATGGTATGGTCAGTTAGCTCTTGGTAATTTATACTATGGTGCTGATAAATTTCTAAAAACTCATGAATATAAAAACGTTTTAAGGTGGGCTCAAGATATTTCAAAAAGAGAAGCTGTTATAAGAGGATTAAAAGTTAATAGATCTGAAGAAGGTTCTATTAAAGAGCGTCATAACTCATCTGATATAGATAGAGTTTTAACTAAATAAAAGGTATTAAAATGTTAAATGATTTAAATAGAATTATAGAACAAGCTCTTATTAATATTGAAGAAGTTAGCACCTTAAAGGATATTGATAATTTAAAAGTTGAGCTGCTTGGTAAAAAGGGTAGTATTACAGCTTTTGCTCAAAACTTAAGAAATCTTCCTAATGAAGAAAAAAGAACTATGGGTCAAGTTATCAATACCGAAAAAACTAAGGTAATAATAAGTTTAAATAAAAAAAGAGAAGCTCTTGAGTTAAAAGAAATTAATGAATCTCTTCTTAAAGATTCGGTTGATGTAAGCCTTGAAGCTTTATCATCAGATTTTGGAGCAAGTCATCCAGTTAATAAGATTATAGATAGAATTTCAAATTATTTTGAGAACTTTGGGTTTTCAAAAGTTGATGGACCTGAAATTGAAAATGAATACTATAATTTTGATGCTTTAAATATAGCTAAAAATCATCCAGCTAGAGCTGAACAAGATACTTTTTGGTTAAATGATAATTTACTTCTAAGAACTCAAACATCAGGTATGCAAATACGTTCAATGGAGAAGCTAACACCTCCTGTTAGAATTATAGCTCCTGGAAGAGTTTATAGAAATGATTATGATCAAACTCATGTTCCAATGTTCCATCAAATAGAAATTTTATGTGTTGATAAAGATATTACTTTTGCTAATTTAAAATATATTCTAGAAGAATTCTTAAGCTACTTTTTTGATAGAAAAGTTGAAACTAGATTTAGACCATCATTCTTTCCATTTACTGAACCATCAGCTGAAGTTGATATTAAAGATGAAGATGGTAATTGGCTTGAAGTTTTAGGGTGTGGAATGGTTCATCCAAAAGTATTAAGTAATGTAAATATAGATTCTAATATATATTCAGGGTTTGCAATAGGAATGGGAATTGAAAGACTTGCTATGCTTTATTATAAAATAAAAGACTTACGTATTTTCTTTGAGAATGATATGAGATTTTTAGAACAATTTAAAAAAACAACTTTTTAATTTTAGGGTGAATTATGAAATTTAGTAAAAAGTGGCTAGAACAAATATTAAATATAAATTTAGATACTGATAAATTATTAAATGATCTAACTTCACTAGGTTTTGAAGTTGATTCTTTTGAAAAATCAAATCCTAATTTTACAGGTGTTAAAGTAGGTAAAGTTGTAAATTGTATTAAGCATCCAGATGCTGATAAATTAAGAGTAACTAAAATAGATATAGGTCTTGATGAAAATTTACAAATAGTATGTGGAGCTCCTAACTGTCGAGAAGGACTTTACGTAGCTGTATCTACAGTTGGCGCTATACTTCCGGGTGATTTTAAAATTAAAAAATCTAAACTAAGAGGTGAGATATCTGAAGGTATGCTTTGCTCTATTAAAGAGTTAGGTTTAGGTACAGAATCAGATGGAATTTTAGAGTTAAGTGAAAATGCTAAAGATTTTATAGGTCAAGATTTTATAACTTATTATAATCTAGATGATCTTATTATAGATATAGATATCACTCCAAATAGAGGTGATATGCTATCTATGCGTGGTATAGCTAGAGAAATAGCTTCTTTAAATAATATAGAATTTAAAGAAGAGCAGTTTACAATTGAAGCTGATTTCAATACAGATTTAAGTATTTCTATTGAAAGTTCTGATTGTAGTTCTTACTCATTAAGAGAAATTAAAGATCTTGATTTAACTATTAAAACTCCTAATTATATTATTGAAGCTTTAAGAAGATCTGGAATTAAATCTTCTAATATTTTATTAGATATCCTGTCTTATACAATGTTAAGAACAGGTCAACCTATTGCAACTTATGATATAAGTAAAATTTCAGGATCTATTGTAGTTCAAAATCTTTCTAAAGATGAAGTCTTTAAATCAAAAGATGAAAAAGAGTTAACTTTAAAAGAAAATGATCTAGTTGTAAAAGATTCATCACAAGTTATATCTTTAGCTGGAATTTGTGAATCCTTTAAAGCTAAAGTAGATTTAGAAACTACAAGTGTAATTTTAGAGGCTTCTCACTATACTCCAAGTAGCGTAGCTAATAAAGCTCGTAATTATGATTTAATAACTGATTCATCATTTAGATTTGAAAGAGGTGTTGATAGTTTAATTTCAATTAATGCTTTAGAATTTGCATCAAGACTGATTAAAGATATTTTAAAAGCAAAGGTATCTAATATAGTTACAAAAACTCAAAATGAATTTAAAGCTCAAGAAATTATATTAAAATTTAGTGATATTACAGGGCTATTGGGTAAAGAAATAGAAGCTATTAGTGCTAAAAATATTTTATTAAATCTTGGATTTAACTTAATTGAAGAAACTCAAGAGTTGCTTAAAGTAAGTTATCCAAGCTGGAGATTTGACATTTCTCTAAAAGAAGATTTAATTGAAGAAATTGCAAGAGTTTACGGTTATGCAAATATAGAGTCTAAATCTTTTGATTTTAAAATTTTAGAAAAACCTTCTAAGAAAAATTTAGAAAATATCAAAGATTTTATGCTTGCTAAAGGTTTTGATGAGATAATTACTTATAGCTTTATAGATCCAAAATCTCAAGAAGTATTTAATACTTTTGAGGCTATAACTCTATTAAGCCCTATTTCACAAAATATGTCTTCAATGAGAACTTCATTGTTTCAAGGCATGATAAAAACTATAGATTATAACTCTAAAAGACAAAATGGAGCTATTAAAATATTTGAGATAGGTCAATGCTTCCAAAAAACTAACTCAGAGCTAACTCAAGATAATTTTATAGGATTTGCTTTAGGTGGAAAAGATTATCGTAAAAAATGGTATGACCCTAAACTAAAAGAATTTAATTTCTTTGATTTATCAGGTGTAATTAGTGATTTAAATCACTATTTTGGTCTAGATTTAGAGTTAAAAAGAGAAGAGTTTAAAGGTCTTCATATAGGTCAAAGTGCTGGAGTTTATTTTAAAGAAAATCTTGTTGGTAGAATTGGAAAAATCCATCCTCTTGCTGCTAAAACTTTAAATACTTTAGATAATATTTTCTTAGGTGAGCTTAATTTAAATTTATTAAAAGAGTGTAGAAAAGTTGAGTTTAGCCCTATTTCAATTTATCCATCTATTAATAGAGATTTTGCTTTTATAGTTGATAATAATCTTCCAGCAGATGATTTTATAAAAGTTATAGATGATTATTTTGCTAGATTATCTTTAAATTCCCACACATCAATTTTTGATGTATATAAAGGATCTAATATTCCAGAAGAAAAAAAATCTTTAGCTTTAAGTATTAACTTTGGAAGTAATGAAAAAACTTTAGAGGCTTCTGAAATTACAACTTTAACAGATGATCTTATAGAATTACTTTCTTCTTTATTCTCGGCAACCTTAAGAGATGAGTAGTAATGAGTATTACAAGAGAGGATCTAGTTAATAAACTTTCTATAAGAACTGATTATAAAAAAGAAGTGTTACAAGATTTTATTACTTCATTTTTTGATGAAATAGCTTATAATTTAATTGATGGCAAAGATGTGAAGCTTCAAGGATTTGGTAGCTTTAAAGTTGTAAGTACTAAAGAAAAACTTGGAAGAAATCCAAAAACTAAAGAAGAAGTTTTAATCCCATCAAGAGCTAATGTTATTTTTAAGCCTTCTAGTTTGCTTTCAAAAAAGATTGTCAAACCGAAGATCAAATTTAAATAAAATAAATTACTTGGAGATATTATGAGTAAAGATGTAATCTATGGAGCTACAGCTGCTAGTGTAATTTTGCTTATTATTTTTTTAATGAGTATCTTAATCTTAACTTGGTCATAAGTTAAAATATTTAAGTTAAAATAACTCTTATTTTATGGGAGTTATTTTAATTTTATAAAAAGTATTATATATTTAATTTAATCCCTCTCCTTTTTAATTTATAAATATATAGTATGAAAATTAATCTTTTAATAAGCTTTTTTGCTGTTGGATTATCTATAAGTGCTTTACTCCCTGCAGCTCAAGCTTCTAATATAAGCTCTAACTATCTTTCTTTAAATAGTTTTGATTCAATTAATTTTATCACTCTTAATGATATACATTTAAATCCATATATTAATAGACTTATGGTAATAGATCCTAAAGGTTATAATCCTGAAAATGATATGGATAGGGTAACTTATAGTGAACTTCAAGTTCTAATTAAAAGTAATATAGGATCAAATAAGCTAATTCAAGAACCTAATTTTATAATCTACCTGGGTGATGCTGTTGGTCATACTTATTGGTATAAAGAATATTTATCTAAACAAAATCCATCTAAACCTGTAGATTTTAATAGAGATCGATTTGTAAGGGATGCTTCAATTGGAGTTTATAAAGGTTTATTAAGAACTTTTCCCAATACTCCTATAATAGTTATTTTTGGAAATAACGATTCCTTTCCTAGAGATTATGGTATTTATGATGATGATCAATTATCCTCATATAATATGGCTAAAAAAGCTGGTTTTAAAAATGGTTTTTTATCAACAGGGGTTATGTGTGCTGATAACTCTTTTAAAGGAATCTGTGTTGAATCTCAAAATCCTATTTATGGATATTTTACTATTAAACTTAGAAAGAATTTGGAGCTTATAGGTTTAAACAGTGTTATGTTTTCTCCAAAACATAAAGTTATTAGGGATCAAGAAAAACAAATTGCATACTTAAAACAAAATTTACAATATGCAAAAGCTAAAAATATAAGTGTTATTATAGCTATGCATATTCCAGTAGGTAATAATGTATATAAAGGAAAGGCTTTTTGGAATAAGACATATCAAAATAAATTCATTGATTTAGTAAGAAGGTATTCTACAACTATAAAAGGAATTTTGGTTTCCCATACTCATATGGAAGAGTTTAAAAAACTTCTAACTCCAACTGGTTATATAGGCGAGTATTTTACAGCAGGACTTTCAACATCCCATGGAAATTCTCCTTCTATAAAACAATTTGATTTAGTTCAAAATAATAATAATTGGACTATAGATAACTATATTACATATCAAATTCATAATAAAAATAATTACCTTACAATTTCTAAATATTATAATTTTGGATCTACTTATTGTTCAAAAAATACTTTAAATATTAACAACTGCTTAGCTGGTATTACTTTTCAAAAAATAAGTCCAAGATATACTGTTAATAATCCAAATCATCTAATTGCTTATGTTGAAGCGCCTCAAGATATTTTGATTACTAAAGCTAATTAAAAATCAAATTATTTAAATTATATAGTAATAAAAGGATATGAATTTATTGCTATATAATTTTTTAGCAAAGCTCATTAGTTTTTTTATTAAACTTATGTTAATCTAAAGATAGAATAAAAAAATTAAATGGAAATTAAAATGATACATGTTGTTGCTGATGTAGTT
>JAWXTV010000012.1:0-10925 GCA_044433245.1 Psittacicella sp.
TACTTTTCAATTAATATCAAATTACTATCAATAAGGTTTTATTAAAATGAAATTAAACATTATTAAATCATATACAGAGAGTCTAAAATCTCAATGTGTTATCTTAGGTCTATATGAAAATACTCTTTTTTCTAAAGAATTAGAAGAGTTGGATAAATTATCTGATGGTCAAATCAGTAAAGTTATTGAATTAGAAAATTTAACTGGCAAAAAAGATACTATAACAACCATGTATAGTATAGCTGGTACTGAGATTGATAGAGCTATTATTGTAGGTCTTGGAAATAAAGAAGAAGGTCTTAGTTTAAAAGAGTATATCTCTTTAATAAATAAAGTTTGGAAACAAGTTATAGCTTTAAATATTAGTTCAGTTGACTTTATGCTTAATGTAAATATTAAAGATCATAAAGCTGGAAATAATATAAAGTTTGCTATTCAAGGCTTGAATGAAGCAGTTTACATTTTTGATGATTTTAAAACTGAAAAAACAACTATTAAATTAACTTCAGTAAATTTCTTAAGCACTGCTGATAATATTAATAATTTAGTTGCTGAAGCTCAAGCTATTTCTTCAGGTATTAAAATTGCTAAGGACCTAGGAAATACTCCTTGTAATGTATGTGTTCCTAGTTATTTTGCTGAATTTGCAGCAACTTATGAAAAAAATCCTAATACAACAGTAAAAATTATTAATGAAGCTAAAATGAAAGAGTTAGGAATGGAAGCTTACCTAGCTGTATCTCAAGGCTCTATTCATGAAGCTTTCTTAAGTGTTATTGAATATACTAATGCTCCTGATAAATCAGTTCAACCTATAGTTCTTGTTGGTAAGGGTCTTACTTTTGATACAGGTGGAATTTCATTAAAACCAGGTCTAGGTATGGATGAAATGAAATATGATATGTGTGGTGGAGCTACTGTATTTGGTGTTATGGATGCTATTGCAAAACTAAATCTTCCTATCCATGTAGTTGGTATGGTTGCTGGCTGTGAAAATGCTATTGGTTCTAAAGCCTATAAACCAGGTGATATTATTGGAAGTATGAATGGAAAAACTATTGAAGTTTTAAATACTGATGCTGAAGGAAGACTTGTTTTAGTTGACTCTTTAGAATATGCAAAAACTTATAATCCATCATTAATAATAGATATGGCAACTTTAACTGGAGCATGCCTAATAGCTTTAGGACATCACTTAAGCGCTGTATATTCTAATAGAGATTCTATCGCTACATCTCTAGTTAAGTCAGGCCTTAAAACTGAAGATAAAGCATGGCATATGCCTTTAGCTCAAGAATTTGCAGATCAACTTAAATCTAGTTGTGCTGATATTGCAAATATTGGCGGAAGAATGGGTGGATCTGTTACTGCTGCTGAATTCTTACATACTTTTGTTGGTGATGATTACTCTTGGGCTCATTTAGATATAGCTGGTACAGCATGGAATTCAGGAGAACATAAAGGCGGAACTGGAAGACCTGTTGCTCTATTAACTCAATTCTTAATAGATCATAAATAATTTTTAATATATAAGTTATTAAGATGGTATGAATATATCATCTTAATAAACATAATTTTTATAAATCCTTTCACACATAAATTATAATGACTCAGAATATAAATAATAATAATAACTTAGAAAAAGTTTACAACCCAAACTCAATAGAGAGTAAAACCTACTCTTTTTGGGAAAATAATAGCTACTTTAAAACAACTATAACCCCAAATAATAAAAACTTTAGCATTATGCTCCCACCTCCAAATGTTACTGGTACTTTACATATGGGACATGCTTTTCAGCAAACTCTAATGGATATCTTAATTAGATATCATAGAATGAACTCAGAAAATACTTTATGGCAAGGTGGTTCTGATCATGCTGGGATTGCCACTCAGATGGTTGTTGAAAGAAAAATGATCCGTGAGCAGAATAAATCTAGACATGAATTCTCAAGAGATGATTTTATTAGTGAAATTTGGAAGTGGAAAGAACAATCAGGGCAAGAAATTGAAAAGCAAATGAGATGTCTTGGGAACTCAATAGATTGGGAAAGAACAAGATTTACAATGGATCCAGGCATGAGTTTAGCTGTTAGTAATGCTTTTTCAAAACTTTATGATGATAAATTAATCTATAAAAAAAGAAAGCTTGTAAACTGGGATCCAAAATTAAAAACTGCTATATCAGATCTTGAAGTTGAAAATAAAGAAGTAGACTCTTTTATATGGAATCTTAAATATAAATTAGAAAATTCGACAACTCTTGAAGGTAAAGATTACATAATTATAGCTACCACAAGACCTGAAACACTTTTTGGTGATGTATGTATTGCCGTAAATCCAGAAGATGAAAGATATCTTCATCTAATAGGTAAAAATGTTATCGTCCCTGTAGCTAATAGAGCTATACCTATAGTAGTTGATGAGCATGCTGATAAAGACTTTGGAACAGGTTGTGTAAAAATTACCCCAGCTCATGACTTTAATGACTATGAAGTAGGTTTAAGGCATAAACTTGATATGGTGAATATATTAACTTTAGATGCTGATATTCGTTCTATTCCCGAACTTGTAGATTGTAATGGTATTTTAAAAGAAAATACTAACTATTTTATACCTGAAAAATATCAAGGTCTTTCAAGAGAAGAAGCAAGGAAAGAAATCGTTAAAGAATTAAAATCTTTAGACCAATTAGTTTCTCAAGATAAACATAAAAACTCAGTTCCTACAGGCGATAGATCTGGCAGTATTATTGAGCCTATGCTTACAGAGCAGTGGTATCTAGATGTAAAAGATATGGCTAAAGATGCTATTGATGCTGTTGAAACTGGTAATATAGAATTTATTCCATCTCAATATAAAAATCTATACTTAAGTTGGATGAATAATATTCATGATTGGTGTATTTCTCGCCAATTATGGTGGGGACATAGAATTCCTGTTTGGTATGATAATGAAGGAAATCAATATTGCGCTAGCTCAAAAGATGAACTATATACTAAATATAACTTAGATAAAAATATAAAGCTTACTCAAGATGAAGATGTTTTAGATACTTGGTTCTCATCAGGACTTTGGACTTTTGCAACTCTTGGATGGCCTGAAAATACAGATTTTCTAAAAACTTTTCACCCATCATCAGTTTTAGTTACAGGTTTTGATATTATATTCTTCTGGGTTGCCAGAATGATTATGATGAGCCTTCATTTTATTAGAGATGAGAATGGTAAAAAACAAGTTCCATTTAAAAAAGTATATATCCATGGGCTTGTAAGAGATGAAAATGGGCAAAAAATGTCTAAATCTAAAGGAAATGTAATAGATCCATTAGATATAATAAATGGAATAAGTCTAGAAGATCTTTTAGCTAAAAGAACAGCAAATATGATGCAACCTCAATTAGCTGAAAAAATTAAAATAAACACTAAAAAAGCTTTTAAAGATGGCATGCAAGCTTATGGAACTGATGCTTTAAGATTTACTCTAACAGCTCTTGCTTCTCAAGGTAGAGATATAAAGTGGGATATAAATAGAGTTGAGGGCTATAGAAACTTCTGTAATAAACTTTGGAATGCTACAAGATTTATTTTAATGAATGTAGATTCAAAAGTAGAAGAGATTCAATATTCTAACTTAGATTTAATAGATAAATGGATTATATCTCAATATAATTTAGCTGTTGGTGAAATGAGAAAACATCTTGATAATTTTAGATTTGACTTATCTGCTAACACTATTTATGAATTTATTTGGAACCAGTTCTGTGATTGGTATCTTGAGTTTGCAAAAATTAACCTAAACTCTAATAATAAAGATAAAATTAAATCTACTAAATATACTTTAATCTATGTTTTAAACGGCATTCTAAAACTTGCTCATCCTATAATTCCTTTTATTACAGAAGAAATATGGCAAAGTATTAAATCACTTCTACCTACAGAAGAAAATGTATCAAGCATCATGCTTAGCTCTTACCCTGAAGTTAATAAAAATCATATTGATTTAAATATAAATGAGAATTTTAATTTTATTAAAAAACTTGTATCTTCTTTAAGAAATTTCAGAAAAGATAATGAAATCTCAGGAAAACTTCCTTTAGAGCTTTATATTCCTAAACTAAGTAATAATTTGAAAGAGTGTTTTAATTTCAATCAAGATCTAATTTATAAAACATCTAATTTAAGTAGTGTAAATTTTGAAAGTTTTACCGATAAAAACTCATACTTAGTTCTAATTGACTCAATTGAAGTTATTATTCCATTAAAAGGTTTAATAGATCCAACTAAAGAAAAAGCTAAACTAGAGCTTGAAATTACAAAAACCCAAAAAGATATAGATTTTGTAAACAAAAAACTACTTAATGAAAACTTTGTTAAAAAAGCTCCAAAAGAAGTTCTTGATAAAGAAAACGCTAAAATGACTCTTTATAAAGAAAGCCTAAAAAAACTTCAAGATAAACTAGAAGAGCTTAGCTCAAACTAAGAGGTAAATCATAATGGAACTTGGAAGATTAAAAGAACTACTAAAATTTCCGTGCCCCTTTACTTTTAAAGTAATAGGACTCACAAGAGAAGGTTTTAGAACTGATATAGAAAATATAGCAAAAAAAGCAACTGATAAAAAATACACAATAATTGTTGAAAAAAGTAAAACTCAAAAATATGAGTCTTTTTCAGTTAATTTTACTCTAGAAAAATTAGAGCAAGTTGAATTTTTATATGAAAACTTTGGAGCTATAGAGGGAGTTAAGGTAGTTTTATAATGTCTCAAGACTTAAGTATTAAAATTAAAGATCTAGGAATTGAAGACTACCCTATAACTTTTGATAAGATGCATAAATTTACAGAAAGTAGAGATGCATCTACTATTGATGAAATATGGTTTGTTGAACATAATAAAGTCTTTACTCAAGGACATAATGGAAATGATGCTAATATCCTATTAAAGTCAGATATCCCAATAGTATACTCAGATAGAGGTGGTCAAATAACTTATCATGGCCCTGGGCAACTAATTATGTATATTTTAATTGACTTAAAAAGAATTAAAGTTCTTAATAAAGATTTTGATATGCATAGCATAGTTCACTGTCTTGAGACTTCTGTTATAGATCTCTTAAAAACATATAATATAATCTCTTATGCAAAAAATGATGCCCCAGGAGTTTATGTTAATAACAAAAAAATCTCTTCTTTAGGAATTAAAGTTAAAAAAGGGTGCACATTCCATGGAATTGCAATAAATATAGATATGGACTTATCACCTTTTTTAAATATAAATCCTTGTGGATATTCAGGTCTTGAAATGTGTCAATTAAAAGATTTAACAGAAAATAATATTGATTTAACTAAAATTAAAAATAATTTAGTCAAAACAATTACAAAACTAATTGGTTACAATAATATAATTTTTAAATAGGAAATAAAAAGCTATGTCTGAAGTAAAAAGAATAAAAATTGAAAAAGGAGTTAAATACAGAGATGAATTTAAAATCCCTGTAAAAAACCTAGATTCATTAGGCGAAGCTTTAAGTAAACCATCTTGGCTTAAAATTAAACTGCCAAAAACTAGTGAAAATATAGAGCATATTAAAAATACTCTAAGAGAGCACAATCTTCACTCTGTTTGTGAAGAAGCTGCTTGCCCTAATCTTTCAGAGTGTTTTAATCATGGAACTGCTACATTTATGATTCTAGGAGCTATTTGCACTAGAAAATGTCCATTCTGTGATGTTGCATTTGGTAAACCGCTAGAACCTGAAAAAGAAGAGCCTTTAAAGCTTGCAAAAGCTGTTAAAGATATGCGTCTAAAATATATAGTTATCACATCAGTTGATAGAGATGATTTAAAAGATGGTGGAGCTCAACATTTTGCTAATTGCATTTCTGAAATTAGAAGACTATCAGCTTCTACTAAAATTGAAACTTTAACCCCTGACTTTAAAGGTAAAGTTGATAAAGCTTTAGCTATATTTGATGAAGTTTATCCAGATATTTTAAACCATAATATAGAAACTGTAGAAAGGTTATACACTTCTGTAAAGCCTAAAGCTTCTTATAGAGGATCACTAGATTTCTTAGCTCAATTCAAACAAAGACACCCAGATATCCCAACAAAATCAGGAATTATGGTAGGCCTTGGTGAAACTAATGAAGAAGTTATTCAAACTATGAAAGACTTAAGGGCTCAAGGTGTTACTATGCTTACTATAGGTCAATATCTTCAACCTAGTAGATACCATCTAAAAGTTGATAGATATGTAACCCCTGAAGAATTTCTTTTCTTCCGTGAAGAAGCTTTTAAAATGGGCTTTGAAACTGCAGCTTGCGGACCTTTTGTTAGATCTTCATATCATGCTGATTTACAATCAGCTGGTATTACAATAGGTGAGCTTTCTTAAGAAAATTTATTTAGCATAATAAAATCTATATTTTTTATTATGCTAAATTTAAAATAATTATTTTTTTGAATTTTTGAAATTAAATATATATCTTTTTATACTATCAACTACATTATAATACTCTCTAGATAGTTTCCTTTTAAAAGTAATTTTAATATATTTTTTTGAAGGCTCTATAGTTGATATAAATTGGTCCTCTAAAATTTTAACAGGAAAAGGTCTAATTACTTTATTAGTTAGAGCATTTTCCCAAAATCTAGCCATAGAGGTGTCTACCGGATGAATCCAAGTATCTAAAGTTTTAAGTAAAATTCTAGCAGCTGCTGGAGTTAATAAATATCCAAGACTGCCAGAATAAGGCTTTTTATTAAAAATAATATTAAAATTAATATCAAATTTTTCAATTTTATAACACCCTAAATCACTTTTTGAATAGCTAACATCATGAAGCCAAAGAAAGTTATATTTATCTGAAATATTTTGAGAAAGATTCCAAAAGGAATTAAAACTACTTGTTAGAATAATATCATCTTCTAAAACTATAATTGGTTTATTAAGCTTTAAACACTCTTCCCATAAAAGATAGTGACTAGCCCAACAACCAAGTTCTTCTACACCAAGAGTTCTTCCTTTTCTAATTAGGTGTACTTTTTTATTATACTTGCTAAATAGAGGGTGGGCAGGGTGTTTTCTACCATCAATAGCTTGAAAAAAATGAGTTTTATTAATATCTACATTAGCTTCTAATAATTGAGAGATCATATACTCTCTTCTATCTTTAGATGACTCAAGATTTACTATATAAATATCTAACACTAAAACCTCTTCATTACTCTATTCATTAATGAATATAATATAGGAATAATTATAAAATAAAAAGCGGAGCTGTGCTGCACTCTAAAAGGAGTATCACTTAAAGATATAAATATATAAGAGATCACTACAATAACACCAAAAGAGCTAACAAGCCTATCTTCTAAAAAAGAGCTATTTTTCCATACTTTTAAAAAATAAAATAATGGAAATAAAAATATAGCTAAAACAGCAATTAAGCCAAAGATACCCCTTCTAAGCCACTGCTGAATAAACTCATTTTGATAATCTCCAGGAGCTGTTAAATGGCTATTAAGAATTATTGGATCAGCAAGATGCTCTTTCACTAATTTAGATCTTAATTCTTTTATTCCATCTTCTCCATAGCCTATAAAGGGGTGTCTTTCTATACCAATAATTCCTGCTTTTAAAAGAGCAAATCTGGATCCTAAAGAAGTATTTGCATTATTATCTTGATAATATTTATTTAAACTATTTTCCGTAAGCTGAACTCTTGCTTTTAAGCCTGTTTGAGGGACAAGATATACTGCAGCACTTAGAATTATAGTTAAAATAATTAAAATTGGTATATATTTTTTTATCTTTTTATAATAAGTAACAAGTATAAATATAAAAAGTATAGGGAACACTACTAGAGCACCTCTAGAAGTTGATAGAACAGCTCCTAAAGCTCCACAAATAAATCCACATAATGACAGAAGAAAATCTCTATTATTTTTCTTGAAATAAAAAAAAGCAATTGATAAAGAGCTGAAAGCAAGAACTGATGATATCATACCAGATTCTATAGTTGCTCCAGCATTTAAAAAAGCTCTTGGAAAATCAAGAATAAATCTTCCATATATAGCTATCATGCCATATATGATAGATACAATATAAATTATTTTATAAAGGTAGTCTTTATTTATCTTATACTTAAAAAATAAATAAAAAATAGGAATAGCTGCCAAACAATAAAATGACGGTTTAACTCTCTTTAAAGAGTCGTCATGAATAAAAGCTATTATAACTGATACAGCAACATAAAATAATGAAGTAAGTATATAATATTTTGAAGGAGTATTTAAGATTGCTTTTTTTCTAAAAAGACTTGCAAGTCCAGCCAAAGAAAAAATAGCTAAAAATATCCAATAAGATTTATGAATACTAACTAAAGCAACAAGAAAAACTGCTATTAACCCCAATAAAACATTAGAAATAGTAGTAGATTTTTTATCCAGCGCTTGAATCACATCTTTATCCTTATAAAATTCTATAAGAGATTATTATAATCTAATGGGTGAAAAAAATCTTATAAAATATGAAAATACTTTATAAGATTTTATAAATTAATGTTGAGATAAGCCTTCAATTAACCCACAAATTGACTCACCTTTTAAAAGAGTATTTTTCTTAAGGCCCCAATCTTCTTTGGTTTTTAAAAGGAAATCTAACCTTTTTTCCATACTTTCAATCTTATGCTTTAAAAGATCAATTTTTATATCTAAAAGCTCTCTTATTTCAGGGCATAAACAGTTTTTATCTTTTGATATGGAAATTAAATGTTTAATATCATTTAATGTAAATCCTATTAATTTTGAATTCTTTATAAAAATCATTCTTTCAACAGAATCTTCTGAATATACTTTATAGTTATTTTTAGCTACAGAGTAATTAAGAAGACCGCATCTTGTATAATATCTTATAGTTTCAGGAGTTACATTACTTATTTTAGCAAGCTCAGCTACCTTCATTTAAAACCTCTTTATAAGATCCAAAACCAAATAACAACAAAAGCTATTAATAATAACCCTATAATAGTAAAAATCATTTCTAACCTCTTTTAACTTTAAAAAGATTTAATCTATTAGCGTTAAGAACTATAACTATGTCTGACGCTGCCATGGCTGCTGCTGATATACTTGGACTTATTAAATGACCAAATAATAAATAAAATCCGCCAGCTGCTAAAGGAATTGCAATAGCATTATATACAAGAGCCCAAAATAGATTTAATTTTATATTTTTAATAGTGGCAATACTTAAAGAAATCATATCAGTTACAGCTAATAAAGAATTTCTTGTTATAGAAATATCTGAATTTTCAATAGCTACATCACTTCCTGTACTTATACCAAAACCTACATTAGCCTGAGCTAAAGAAGGAGAGTCATTAATACCATCACCTAGCATTCCAACTGTGTATCCAGCTGTTTGATAACTTTTCACATGGTGTAATTTATCTTCTGGCATAAGCTCTGCAAAAAACTCATCAATACCCAATTTTTTAGCTACATAATAAGCGCTTGTTTTATTATCCCCTGTTAGCATAACAGGTTTTATATTCATATCTTTAAGCTGTTTTATAAACTCTAAAGCTCCCTCTTGAATTTCATCCTCTAAAGCAAATAAAGCTTTTAATACACCATCTTCACTTACCCAAACTAATGATGCATTTTTAGAAAGAGAATTTTCCTTAGCTTGCCCTAATACCATGTTAATATCATTATCAGATAACTCAAGAAAAGCTGCATTACCTATTTTAAAGTTTCTAGCCTTATAAGTTGCTTGAATTCCTCGACCCGCTATATTAGAAAGTTTTACTCCCATTAAAAGTTTAGATTTATCATTAGTACTTTTAATATAGCTAGCTATAGCTTTAGCTAATGGATGAGAAGATCTTGATTCTATGTTATAAATTATATTTAAAAATTCATCTTGATCAGAGTCTAAATTAAAACTTTTAAAATAACTAACAACTGGAGTTCCTTTTGTTAATGTTCCTGTTTTATCAAGAACCATTAAATTAATTTTACTAGCTTCTTGAAGAGCTTTACCATTTTTAATAATTCCACCTAATTCTGAAGCTTTTTCTATACCTATTATTGTAGATAAGGGTGCTGCAAGTCCTAATGCGCAAGGGCAAGAAACTATTAAAACAGCAGCAAAAGCTACTAAAGCATGATTAAATACTGGCTTAGGCCCTAAGTTATACCACAAAATAGCTGTTACTATTGAAATAATAATAATAGTAGGTACAAAAATACCTGCTATTTTATCAGCTATACTTCCTATCTTAGGTTTTGTATTTCTAGCTCTATTAACTAATTTTATAATTTGAGAAAGTTTGGTATCATCTAAAAGTCTTGTAACTTTATAAATAATGTTATTACTTCCAGTATTAATAGTCCCTGCAAATACTTCATCATTTATATTTTTAGACACTTCATGAGATTCACCTGTAAGCATGGATTCATTTACTATAGCTTTAGCTTCAAGTAGTATACCATCTAAAGGAATTTTGCTTCCAGCTGGAACTTCAACTATATCACCAACTTTTACATTATCTATATTTTTTTCAACAAAACCATTTTCTGTTTGAACTATAGCTGTTTTAGATCTTAAACCTAATAATTTTTCTATTGCTGAAGATGCTTTCCCTTGCGCTTTAATTTCAAAAGCATGCCCTATATCTATAAACCCAAGAATTAAAACTGATGCTCCAAAATAATAATTACGAGCTTCAGCATCAAACATATTTGGAAAGATTAAAACAGCTAAAGAATACACAAAAGCAACAAAGGATCCAAGAGCTATTAAAGTATCCATATCTCCACTATGATGCTTAAAAGCCCCTATTGCACTACTATAAAAACTTCTTCCACTTATATAAATTACCCCAAGAGTTATAAAAGCTACTACAATCCAAAGA
>JAWXTV010000013.1:0-10526 GCA_044433245.1 Psittacicella sp.
TATATTCTATTATATTTAATAAATATTCTAGAATATCATCGAAATAATTAAAGTTATTTTGATCCTCTAAATCTAAATCAAATTCATTAAGAAGTTTAATTTCATTAATAGTTGAATTTAATTCTTCAGGGATATTATTTTGAAATGGTAAGCAAAGAGCTAATGGAAGTCCATTTATAAAATTTTTAAAGCTAAAAGCTAATTTTTCAATAGAATCTATATCTAGCATTTTTTTTAAATTAAGTTTTCTATTTTTAATAAGATTTTTAGTCTTTAAAATATTTTCCTCTATTAATTCTAAATCACTTTTAGAGGCTTTAAAATTAGGAGTTATAATAGATAGATAAAACTTTAATTGATCTGTAGCAGATTGATCAATTTTAATAGCGCTAAATCCTACTATTACTCCATAAAATTCATGTATATCTATTGGCAAATTTTTAATTTTTTTCATTAGAGTTTTTATTTTTAATTAAGAGTAAGGTTGTTTTAATAGTGAGTTTTAAAATAACACTATATACTTTCTAATTTTTGCTGTTTAATTTATATTAATCTATAATTAAATATCATGTAAGATATTTAATAAATTATTTTAGAATTCATAAAAATGGCAAAACAAGTAGATGTAAAGATATTAGGACTTATAATTAGAATGGCTTGTCAAGAAGGCGAAGAAGAAGAGATTATATCTTTAGGAAAGGATCTTGAAAAAAAAGTTATTGATTTAAAGGCTAGAAGCAATATTTTACAACTTGATAAATTGTTAAGTGTTGTTGCTATAAATTTATTAGCAGAACTAAGGCATAAAGAAAAAACTCAGGCAATATCACCTGAGTTTGTAAGAAATTTTATAGGTATATTAGAGGATTTAAATAGTAATGCTCAATAACTACTATATTTTTTTTAAAAATTATATTAGAATATTTCTACGCCCTAAGTTGTTTGACAGCGTATAAGTTACTGAAACCTATACTTTTTATTTTTATAGGGAAGTTATCCAGTATCTACGGTGTAAAGCCTAGCTAATTTTTTAGTTTTAAGTTTTCTAAAGTTGATAGTAATTTCTCTTACTTTGAACTTTGCGGTTTCAAAGGCTAACTTTTTAACGCATCGGCAATTCTTGGGGAGTTTTAAAGATTAAGATCTAGAAGTTTTTTTAAATCTTCTGGTGTTAATATTTGAATTCCTAATTTATTAGCTTTATCTAATTTGGATCCTGCTTTTTCTCCACATATTAAATAATGAGTTTTAGATGATATAGAGTTTGTAACTTTAGCTCCTAGAATTTCTAGATAATTTTTTATTTCATCTCTTGGTATATTAAAACTTCCTGTTATTACAATTATTTTATCTTTCCAAAAATTATTAGTTTGCACTTTTATAATAGTTTCTTGAGCTATCTTAACTTTTAAGATAAGTCTTTTGATGGTTTCAATATTACGTTCTTTAGATAAGAAGTTTTTAATAGATTTTAAATTTATCTCGCCTATATCTGTAATTTTTATTAATTCATTATCATCTGCCTCTATGAAGTTTTTTATATTGCCAAAAGTTTTTGCTATAGTTTTTGATGTTTCAAGCCCTATTCCTTTTATACCTAAGGAATATATAAAAGACCCAAGACTTATATCTTTACTAAACTCTATACTATTTAAAATATTAGCAATAGATTTTTCTTTAAATTTTTCAACTTTACTAAAACTTTCAGCTGATAAATTAAAGATATCAGCTACATTTTTAATAACTTCAAGATCAATTAATTTATTAACTAACTTTTCACCAAATCCCATAATATTAAAAGCGTCTTTGCTTACAAAATGTTTTATAGAACCTCTTAATTGAGCTTTACAATTTAACTCATCATCACAATATAAAATAGAACCGGTTTCATTAAAAATAAGTTTTGATGAGCATGCAGGGCATAGAGTTGGAATTATAATATCTTTAGTTCCAGAGCTTCCTGGAGCTTTTGAAGTTATCTTAGGTATAACATCTCCAGATCGTCTTATATAGACTTTATCTCCGATTTTAATATTTAGTCTTTCTATCTCATTAAAATTATGTAAAGTAGCATTAGAAACTAAAGCACCTCCTAGAATTACAGGTTTTAATTTAGCAACTGGTGTAATAGTTCCAGTTCTACCAACTTGAAAAATAACATCATTAATTTCAGTAATTTTTTCTTGTGGAGGAAATTTATAAGCTGTTGCCCATTTAGGGGATTTAGCTGTAAAGCCAAGTTTATTTTGTTTTTCAATAGAGTTTATTTTTATAACAATTCCATCAATTTCAAAACCTAGTGAATCTCTTATAGAAAGTATATTTTGGTAATATAAATTTATTTCATTTATATTTATGATCTTTATATATTTATTTGTGGGTATTCCAATAGATTTAAGCCACAATAATTTATCAAAATGATTAGAGTTAAATTTAAGTTTGTTGTAGTCATCACTTAAAGATTCTAAAGTATAGGCATTAAATTCTAGTCCTCTTGTAGCCGTTATATTTGGATCTTTTTGATTTAAGGATCCAGCAGCGGCATTTCTTGGGTTTGAAAACTTATTTTTATCTTCTAATTTTTTATTTAATTTTTCAAAAGCAGAGTTAGGCATAAATATTTCTCCCCTGACTTCTAAGAAGCTTGGAGATTCTTTTAGTTTATAAGGAATATTTTTAATAGTTTTAATATTCTTTAGTATATCTTCACCAATAAAACCATTTCCTCGTGTTGAAGCCTCCATTAGAGCTCCATTTATATAAACTAAACTTACAGCAAGCCCATCAAGCTTTAGCTCAGCACATATTTTTTCATCTTCTAGATTTGTAAGTTTTGAAATTCTTTCGAAATACTTATTAATATCATCTTGGTTAAATGCATTGGATAAAGAAAGCATAGGGGTTCTGTGTTCAATTTTGGATGAGTTGATGCTAATTTGAGAGCCAACATTAGATGATGCTGTTTTAATTACTTTGGATAATTTATATCGAGTTTCAAGAGATTTTAGTCTTTTAAAGAGGTTATCATACTCAAAATCACTAATTAAAGGTCTATTAAGAGTGTGATAAAGGAATTCATGTTTTTTTAAAATTAAATTAAGTTTTTTTATTAAAGAAATAGTTAGTACTTTTTTAGATTTAGGTAATTTTTTTTTAATAGAAGAGTTAATGCTTGGTAGAATTTTAAAATTTATTTTTTTAGACATAGTGATCTCTCGAGTTAGAAGGGTTTAATTAAATAATAAAAGCTTAATCTTAATCTATTAATTATCAATTAAGCTTTTCTAACTTTATATTAATTTAATTTTTCTAGATATTTATCTAAAGTTAAATCATTTACATTTTCACCTGACTCATCAACTAGGTTTGCATCTAGAGATTGACACAAAAGTTTTGCTATAACGAATAATTTCTTAAGATTATCAGAATCTTTAGCGCCTTTATAACTTGGAATTCTCATATGAAGTAAGATACCTTGTATTTTTTCGGTACTAGTATAAATATCTTTAAATATACCAGGACTCATCATGTTTGAAGCCATAAATAATGTTGGATTATTTACATTATTATTTAAGTGGTAATGAAAGAAACCATCTTGTAGGTTAAAGGTAAATCCATATTTTTCCATTTCATCAGAAATTGCTCTACCTAGAAAACCATATTTGGAAATAATATATAAAGAAACTGTTTTATATTGAGATTCTAAAGGTTTTTCTTCAATAATAGATTCTAAGTTAGTAGGATCTTGAGAGGCATTTTTAATTAATTCATGATTATTATCTTGTTCAGAGTTTTCTGCTTGGTAAAAATCAGGCATCTTAATAGTAATGCCTTTATCTGAAAAGTTTAGATTATTTTCTTCAGTTAAATCTTTTTCAGGATTTATAGTTTTTTGAGCTACTTCTTGCTTAGTATTATTTAAAGCTTCATGAGTAGTTTGATTGTTAATATCGCTTTGATTAGATATTTCTTTAGTTTGCTTTAAGGTATTTTGCGGTTTAAAGAGTTCTTGAGTATCTATTTTTTCCTCTAAAGGTTTTTCTGAATTTAATTTATTTATTGATTTATTTTTTTTCTTACTTGATTCTTCATCATTAAAAAAGCTATTTATTTTTTTTAATACTGATGAGAAAAAGCTTTCTTTTTGGTTATCTATAGTTTGTTTTACCATAATTCTATCCGCTTCTAATGTGTTTGGGTTGGCTACATGATTTGTAGCTGGAATGTTTTTGTTACGAAATTTATCATGCCTTTGATTATCATAAACTTCCCCATTAGTGCCATAAGCACGTTTGGAATATATTTTTTTTCTCTTATAAAATATTCCTTTATTTTTATACAAAGTTGATGGCCAAAATATATATGTGAATACTAAAATAATACCTATAGCAATAATTGTAACTAAAAAAATATGTAGAACCATTTAATTTTATTTTTTTAAAGAAAATTGGATATATTATATCATAAATTATTTTTATGATTATATAATGAATGCTATACTATTTATTATTCTATATATTTTATAAGTAATTTAAATTGACTTACTCTTACTCTGGACAGTTATATATAATTTCCGCCCCATCTGGAGCCGGAAAATCTTCTTTATTAACAGCTTTAATTAATAATTTTAAAGATCATAATTTTTATATTTCAATTTCTCATACAACAAGAGAGAAAAGAGGTATTGAAAAGCATGGAATAGAATATTATTTTATAGATAAAGAGGAATTTAAAAAAGGAATTTTAGCTGGAGAATTTTTAGAGCATGCTGAAGTTTTTGGAAATTATTATGGCACTTCAAAAAAACTTATAGAACAAAATCTTAAGAATGGGATTGATGTTTTTCTTGATATAGACTGGCAAGGAGCAAGACAGGTAAGAAAATTATTTCCTTATGTTAAAAGTATTTTCATTATCCCTCCCTCATTAGAAGAGTTGGAATCGAGACTTAAAATAAGAGCTCAAGATTCTTCTGAAGTTATAATTAAAAGAATGAGTGAAGCAAAAAATGAAATATCTCATTGTAATGAATATGATTATTTAATAATAAATGATGATTTTAATAAAGCTTTACTTAATTTAAGCTCTATTATAAAAGCAACTAAAAATTCTTTTTATATTCAACAAAATACTATTAAAGATTTATTAGATACTTATAAATAATTATAATTAATGTATTCTAAATAATCTAAATTTTTATAAGATTTTAAAAAAAAACAATAACTATTATAAAGGTATATTATGACAGTAATAACAGCTGATAAAGCAACTCAAAAAGTAGGTAATAAATTTGACTTAATTCTTTTAGCAACTAGAAGAGCAAGACAGATGCAGTTAGATCAAGCAAAACCTTTAGTTGAAGAGTTAGATGATAAACCAACAGTTGTAGCTATGAGAGAGATTGAAGAAGGTCTTGTTACAAAAGAAATCTTAGATACTGCTGAAAACTTGGATGTATCTATTGAAAATTTAAATCTTGCTTCTTTAAAAGATTAGATTCATTTGAAAGTTAGGTTAGTATAATATGACAAAATCAAATATATTTAAGCCCCTTCTTAACTCTATATCTTTATATTTGTCTCCTAGTGAGTGCAATTTTATAGAAAGAGTTTATGATTTAGCTTATGATGCTCATACTGGTCAAAATAGGGCTAGTGGAGAACCTTATATCACTCACCCAGTGAGTGTTGCTTTAATTTTGTCTGAACTTAATTTAGATTATGAAGCTGTATCTGCAGCTCTTCTTCATGATGTAATTGAGGATACAAAATATACTTATACTGACTTAGAAGTAAAATTTGGAAAAGCTATTGTTGATATAGTAGAAGGTGTCTCTAAGCTTGATAGATTAAAATTTAGAACAAGAGAAGAGGCTTTAGCTGCAAGTTTTCAAAAAATGATTCTTGCTATGACTCAAGATCCAAGAGTTATTCTTATTAAATTTGCTGATAGAATTCATAACATGCAAACTTTGAGTGTTATGAGGCCTGAAAAGCAAAGAAGAATTGCTAAAGAGACTTTTGAAATATACTCTCCAATAGCTGAAAGATTATCTATTTACAAAGTAAAAACTTTATTAGATAATTTGAGTTTTAAGGCTTACTATCCAAAAAGATATGAAATTCTTGAAAATTATTTATCTTATCAAAGAGATAGTTTTTCATTTCAAATTAATGAAATAAAAAGTAATATTTTAAGAGAATGTGAAAAAGAAGATATTTCATTTATTATTAAAAGTAATTTTATAGATTCTTTTTCAGTTTACACAAAATTAAAAAAAATTAAGCATTTATCCAAAGATATCTTAGATTTTCATACATTTCATATTTTAACTGAAGAGAAAGATGATTGTTATAAATTTTTGAAAGTTATTCAATCCATGTATGCTTCTAAGTTAGTTAGCTTAAAAGATTATATTCAAATTTCTAAAACAAATGGATATGAAGCTCTTCATTCATCTATAATTTTAAGTAATAAATATCACTTTAAGATTATTATTCAAACTAAGTATATGTATAATCTTGCTCAATATGGTGTTATAGAATATTTTAGGGCAAAGCAAGATAGTAAATTTAAAGATATAAAAAAAACAGCTGATAAATGGATAGAAGAAATTCTTTTGCTTGGTAGCGCCTCCTCTAATTCTTTAGAGTTTTTGGAAAGTATAAAGTCAGATATGTTTTCAAAAGAAATTTATGTTTTTACACCTAAAGGAAAAATAGTAAGATTACCAAAAGGTAGTAGTGTTTTAGATTTTGCATATGCTCTTCATACTAAAATAGGGTCAAAAGCATTTAAAGCTATTATAAACTCTGATAAAGAAGTTTCTCTTAGCTATTCTTTAAAATCAGGTGAAATGGTTAATGTTTTAACTAAAAAAGATGTTAATTATGATATTTCTTTACTTAGTTATATAAAGACTTCTAAAGCTAAAATAGAGTTTAGGCAAAAAATAAAGCAAACGTATTCAATAGAGTCTCTAACTTCAATTGGAAGACTTAAGATTTTATCATCTATTCCTAAAGTAATTTATTTAAAGTATTCTCTAGAAGATATTAAAGTTGCTTTCTATGGATTAAGAGATAATTTAATTTTTAGCTCCCATTTAAAGGATTATGCTATTAATATTGATGTTAAATCTATACTTTATAAGTATTTAGAAGATTATTTAGATGCTTATTTAGATAATATAAAAGCTAGTTTAGACTATGAAAATTTTTTAAATGAATCAAAAACTCTTTTTCAGCAAGAAGTAATTTTGTTTGGAAATGTTAGGTTTAAAAATCTATCCTCTAATATTTTTGTATTTATAAACTTTTTAAATATAAATGGAATTGAAGTATTAAGTTTAAAAGTTGATCAATTAGATAATAAGTATTTGGTAGAATTTCATTTAAAATTTATCAATTCTAAATTAAAAAGTGACTTAGTATCTAAAGTTTCTAATTTATCTGATAAAGAGGTTTTTAACTATAACTAAATATTATTAAAGATTATGGAATAAAAGGTAGTATTATGTTAAAACATTTAGAAGATGAATCTTTAGATTTTTTAAATTTAAGAAATCAAGACATTGAAAAGCTAAACTCCTTAAATATTTTTAACCTTAAAGATCTTTTATTTTTTTTTCCTAGGAAATATGAAAATAGATCTAATATTAGTTTAATATCTAAAGCTAAAGTTGATGAGGTATCTACTTTTGAAGCTTTAATAACTTCATCCTCTCTAAATCCATCAAATAAAATTTTATCCTTAATTGTTGAAGATGATAGTTCTAAAGCTTCCTTAAAGCTTTTTAATGCTTCTAAAAAATTATCTTATTTTTTGTCTATTGGAAAAACTCTTAGATTTACAGGAAAAGTATCTATAACTACTTTTGGCAGGGAGTTTACCCATCCATCATATAGTGTTGTTAATAAAGAAAAAGATAAAAATTATTTTATAGATAATTCTTTTACTCCTATATATAAAAAAATAGCTGGATTGAATCAACTATATTTAAGATCTTTAATTAGATTAGGTTTTGAAAAAGCTAAAACCCTTAATATGGATGGAGAATATGATTTAATTAAGGGGTATAACTTTATTGATACTTTATACTGTTTTCACTACCCAGAAGTATTTTGTAATCTTACAGATCTTTATGAGTTTAAGTATAATTTTCAGCAAAATCTTTTAAAAGAGGAAGCTTTAGCATATAAAATTTCTTTTGAAAAAATTAAAGCCTATAAAGACCCATTAAAAGCTCTTAGTTTTAAAGAGACAAAAACTAGTAAAGAGCTAATTAATAACTTTTTAAAAAAACTTCCTTTTAAGTTAACTTCAGATCAAAAAAAAGCTTGTGATGCCATATATCATGATTTATCTATGAATAAACCAATGTCTAGACTTTTGCAAGGTGATGTAGGGTCTGGGAAAACTATAGTAGCTGCATTAAGTACAATAAAAGTTATTGCTTCATTAAGGCAGGTTGCTTTTATGGTTCCAACTGAAATTTTAGCAGAGCAGCATTATAATAGTTTTAAAAAATGGTTTGATACTCTTGGAGTTAATATATGTCTTCTTACAAGAGTTTCAAAATCAGAAAATAAAGGTATTCTAGCAGATATAAAAGATGGAAAAGTTAGTATAGTAATAGGTACACATGCTTTATTTCAAAAGGATGTTATTTTTAATAAGCTTGCATTAATAATAATAGATGAACAGCATAGATTTGGAGTTCATCAAAGGTTTTTATTAAAAGAAAAGGGTGTTAATGGGTCTATTCATCCGCATCAATTGGTTATGACAGCAACTCCAATTCCTAGATCACTTTCTATGATTTTATATAAAAGTATGGAACACTCTATAATTGCTGAGCTACCTCCTAATAGAGCTTTAAATCCAATTAAGACAAGTGTTATGTCAGATTCTAATAGAGCTCAAATTATTAAAAAGTTAGAAAGTTTTATAAAGATTAATAAAACTCAAGCTTACTGGGTCTGCCCTTTAATAGATAGTGAAGAATCTGATGATGCAGACGATGAGTTTAAAAAAGCAGTTAATGTTTTTGAAATAGAGCTTTTATTTAAAGAAAGTAGCTCCTTAAGAGTTGGGATAATTCATGGAAAAATGAGATCTCAAGAAAAGCAAAGCGTAATGAATGAGTTTAAAGTTGGAAATATAGATGTATTAATTGCTACAACTGTTATAGAAGTTGGTATAGATGTTGCGAATGCTAATATGATTATTATTGAGAATAGTAATAATTTTGGATTATCTCAACTTCATCAATTAAGGGGGAGAGTAGGTAGAGGTTCTGTATCTTCTTTTTGTATTCTTTTATATAGCGGTAATCAAACAGAAGTTGGATTTAAAAGATTAAATATTTTAAAAGAAAATTTAAATGGATTTATTATAGCTGAAAAAGATATGGAGTTAAGAGGGCCTGGGAATATGTTAGGTGTTGAGCAAGCAGGTTATAATGATTTTAAGATTTTATCTTTACCAAGAGACTATAAAATATTAAGAGATATAAGTATAGACTCTTATAGGTTAACTAAAGAGTTGAAGGATGCTTTAATGCTTAGATGGATTGATAGCGGTCTTGATTACATTAAAGTGTAAGTGTGCATTAAAAATGAAAAATATTTTAGTTTTAGATTCGGGTATTGGAGGTTTTTCAATTTTAAAAACCTTACTTAATAATATCGACGCTAATTTTTTATACTATATGGATAACTTATATATTCCATATTCAACAAAAGATCCAGAATTTATAGTTACTAGAGTTAGAAAAATTATTACTTATTTTTTAAAGAATTATAAAATTAATGCTGTTATTATTGCTTGTAATACAGCAACACTTTCTTCTTATAGTATTTTAAAAAGTGAGTTTAATATTCCTTTAATTGGTACAACTCCTCCAATTGAGGAAGCTTTTTTAAAGAGTAGATCTCAAAATGTAGCTCTTTTATGTACTGAAGCTACGAAAAAATTTTTACTATCTAAACAGGGTTGTTATAAAAGTTTAGAAATTATTTCAAGTACGGAACTTGTAGCTTTAGCTGAAAATAAGTTTATTAATAATTTAGATGTTACGGAGAAAGTATTTTTAGAGCTTCATTCTAAAATTTTAAGAAAAGTAGATACTATTATATGTGGATGTACTCATTTTCCTTTTTTAATTCCAGAGATAAAAAATGTTATTAATATAGAACGTGAAGCTCTTGATTCTAGCATAAATTTTATCGAGCCTAGTTTTATAGTATGTAATAAAGTTATAGAAACTCTTCATTTAACTAAAAAAAATATTTTAAAATCTAGATTTAATTCAAAAGTTTTTTATAATGGTAATTATTCCTTTGATAATTTAGGTGTTATTTCTATAGAATATGGAATAAATTTAATTAAAAAGGTTATTATTGAATAATATGAATATAAATAAAATATCATATTTTCAATAATTTACATATTAAATGTAAAAAAAGTGTTGCAGAAAAAATTAGTTTCTCTATAATTAATTCTCATACGGCGGCGATAAATAA